>NZ_JAVTJA010000010.1:0-233908 GCF_031843785.1 Methylobacterium sp. WCS2018Hpa-22 | reverse complement strand
CGGAGGTCGTGGCCAACGCCAACATCATCCAGACCCGGCGCAACTACACCCCCGGCGAAGTCGCCCGCCAGCCGATCTTCTGGCTCATGTACTTCATGTTCGTCATCGTCGGCGCCGGCGGCCTGATGATCACCGCCAACCTCAAGCCCATCGCCTCCGATATCGGCGTCGACAAGGTGCCGGTCACCATCATGGGCATCACCATGGTCGCCATCACCTTCGCGGCCACCATCGACCGCGTACTCAACGGCCTGACCCGCCCGTTCTTCGGATGGGTCTCCGACAAGATCGGCCGCGAGAACACCATGTTCATCGCCTTCGCCATGGAAGGCTTCGGCATCTACATGCTCTACCTCTGGGGCCACGACCCGCTGTGGTTCGTGCTGCTCTCAGGGTTCGTGTTCTTCGCCTGGGGCGAGATCTACTCTCTCTTCCCCTCCACCTGCACCGACACGTTCGGCACCAAGTTCGCCGCCACCAATGCCGGCCTGCTCTACACCGCCAAGGGCACCGCCGCCCTCCTGGTCCCGGTCGCCAACTACCTCCAGCAGGCCACCAACAGCTGGGACGGCGTCTTCCTCGTCGCCGCCGGCGCCAACATCCTCGCATCCCTCCTCGCCATCGCCGTGCTGAAGCCCTGGCGTGCCCGTATCGTTGCCCGGAGCATCTGAACCATGGCCCGCTGGATCGGATATCGTCACGACGGACGCGCCGGCTTCGGCCGCCTCGACGGAGAGCAAATCACTGTCCACGAGGGCGACCTGTTCGACGCGCCCCGGGCCACGGGAGAAATCCTGCCCCTCGCCGAGGTGGTCCTCGACCTGCCCTGCCGGCCGAGCAAGGTCATCGCCCTGTGGAACAACTTCTCCGCCATGGCCGAGAAACAGGGGCTGACCCCTCCGGTCGCTCCGCTGTTCCTGCTGAAGCCGGCCAACACCTATCGCCCGAGCGGCGCCGAGATCGCGGTGCCGGATTGCGCCGGTCGTATCCTGTTCGAGGGCGAGCTCGGCATCGTCATCGGCAAGGTCGCGGGCCGGAGCGCGCGCGACCTCACACCGGACGAGGCGGCCGACCACATTTTCGGTTACACCTGCGTCAACGACGTGACCGCGCTGGAGATCCTGAAGGCCGATCCGAGCTTCGCCCAATGGACGCGCTCCAAGGGACTGGACGGGTTCGGTCCCTTCGGCCCGGCCATCGCCACCGATCTCGACCCCGAGGCGCTCTCGGTGAAGGTGCGGGTGAACGGGCGCGAGCGCCAGACCTATCCCCTCTCGGACATGATCTTCCGCCCGCACGAGATCGTCGCCATGATCTCGCGGGGCATGACGCTGGAACCCGGCGACGTCATCGCCTGCGGCACCTCCAACGGTTCCGGCCCGATCCCGAAAGGCGCCACGGTCGAGGTGGAGATCGAGGGGATCGGAATCCTGTCGAACCGCTTCCCCTGAGCCGCACAGACCAGACCGACACGACATCCGGACAATGAGGATACCAGCATGAGCATCGCGATCGTCGGCGCAGGCGCCATCGGCGGATTTCTGGGGGTTCGCCTCGCGAATATCGGCGAGGACGTCACCTTCATCGCACGCGGGGCCAATCTCGATGCCATCCGCTCCAACGGCATGCGCCTGATCGAGGAGAACGGCTCCGAGATCCACGTGAAGAATCTCAAGGCCACCAAGTCCATGGAGGAGGCCGGCGTCCACGACGTGGTACTCCTCACCGTGAAGGCGCATCAGGTCGGGCCGATCGCGGCCGATCTGCACCACCTCATCGGCCCCGATACCATCGTCGTGACCATGCAGAACGGCATCCCGTGGTGGTATTTTTCGGGTGGCCATGGCGGCGAACTCGCCGGGACGCATTTGGAAACGGCCGATCCGGGCCGGCTCATCGCCGAGTATCTCGACCCGAAGCATGTGATCGGCTCGGTGGTCTATCCGGCGGCCGTCCTCACCGAGCCCGGCGTGGTCCAGGTGATCGAGGGCCACCGTTTCGGTCTCGGCGAACTCGACGGCTCCATGAGCCCGCGGGTCCAGGCCCTGGCTCAGCTCCTGATCAAGGCGGGCTTCCGCGCGCCCGTCACCAGCGACATCCGCGCGGAGATCTGGCTCAAGCTCTGGGGCAATCTCAGCTTCAACCCGATCTCGGCGCTCTCGCACGCGACCCTGGTGGATATCTGCCAATTCCCGGAGACGCGGGCGCTCGCCGCCGACATGATGCGCGAGGCGGAGACCATCGCGAACAAGCTCGGCATCACCTTCAAGCTCGGGATCGAGCGGCGCATCGCCGGGGCCGAGAAGGTCGGCGCGCACAAGACCTCGATGCTGCAGGACGTGGAGGCCGGGCGGCCGATCGAACTCGAAGCCCTCGTCGGCTCGATCATCGAACTCGGTCGTCTCACCGACACCCCGACCCCGCATATCGGCACCGTCTATGCCCTGATGCGGCTGCTGTCCCAGAGCCTCGAACGGGCGCAGGGGCGCCTGTCCATCGCGACGGCCTGACCACCGTTTCCCCGGCGGTCGCCCGCGACCGCCGATCCGCGTGAACATGTGCCGCTCCCCATGCGGCGGACCGCCTTCTCCTCCCCGAAGGCAACTGACGATGAGGACACAGCTACCATGGCCGAGACCGCAACCACCTTGCACGCGCTGATCCAGGCGGGCGCCGACGAGGCCACCGCCCTGTCGAGCCCCGGCGGCGTTCCCCTGACCTTCGGAGCCCTGCGGGCGCTCACGGAGAACACCGTCGCTTCCCTCAACGCGCAGGGAATCGGCCGTGGCGATCGGGTCGCCATCGTTCTCGACAACGGCCCGGAAATGGCCGCCGCCTTCATCGCCATCGCGGCGGGCACCACCTCGGCGCCGCTGAACCCCGCCTACAAGGCCGACGAGTTCGAGTTCTACCTGACCGATCTCAACGCCAAGCTGCTGGTGGCGGCGGAAGGCTCGCAGAGCCCGGCCGTCGCGGTGGCCGAGAAGCTCGGCGTGCCGGTGGTGCGTCTCACCCCGACGCCGGAACAGGGCGCGGGCAGCTTCACTCTCGCCTTCCCCGCCGGAACCGTGACGCCGGCCGCCAATTCCGGCCCGGCCCATCCCGACGATATCGGCCTCGTGCTCCACACGTCGGGCACCACGTCGCGCCCGAAGATCGTCCCGCTGAAACAGTCGAACGTCTGCGCCTCGGCCCGCAACATCCGCACCACCCTCGCCTTCACGGCCGAGGATCGCGGGCTCAACATCATGCCGCTGTTCCACATCCACGGCCTGATCGCCGGCATCCTGGCGCCGCTCTCGGCCGGAGGTCAGGTGTGCTGCACCCCGGGCTTCAACGCCCTGAAGTTCTTCGGCTGGATGAGTGAGGTCCGCCCGACCTGGTACACGGCGGTGCCGACGATGCACCAGGCGATCCTCGGTCGCGCGGCTCGCAACAAGGAAATCATCGCGGCCAACCCGCTGCGCTTCATCCGCTCCTCCTCCTCCTCGATGCCGCCGCAGGTGATGAAGGAGATCGAGGACGTGTTCGGCGCGCCGCTGCTCGAAGCCTACGGCATGACCGAGGCCGCCCACCAGATGGCCTCGAACCCGCTGCCGCCCCGGCCGCATTATGCCGGCTCGGTGGGCATCGCCGCCGGCCCCGAGATCGCCATCGTCGACGAGGATGGCGAGCCGCTGCCCGCCGGCGAGACCGGCGAGATCGTGATTCGCGGCGACAACGTGATGGCAGGCTACGAGAACAACGAGAAGGCCAATGCCGACGCCTTCACCAAGCAGGGCTGGTTCCGCACCGGCGACCAGGGCACCCTCTCGCCGGAGGGTTATCTCTCGATCACCGGACGCCTGAAGGAGATCATCAATCGCGGCGGCGAGAAGATCTCCCCGCGCGAGGTGGACGAGATCCTGATGGACCACCCGGCCGTGTCGCAATGCATCACCTTCGCGATGCCGCACGACAAGCTCGGCGAGGACGTGGTCGCCGCCATCGTCCTGCGCGAGGGCCATGACGTCCTGTCGGAGAAGGAGCTGCGCGGCTTCGCCTCGGAGCGCCTCGCCCCGTTCAAGGTGCCGGCCAAGATCATCTTCCTCGAGGAGATCCCCAAAGGCGCGACCGGTAAGCTCCAGCGCATCGGCCTCGCCCAGAAGCTCGGACTGGTGTGAAGACGGGGGCCTTGCGGCCCGTACTCGGGAAAGACCTCCTCGGAAAACCGTCCGGGGACCACCTGCCTTCAGACGACTTGCCTCCGATGCCCCGTCACGATCGCTCGTGACGGGGCTATGGTGGGTAAGCGTCGTTCGCGTTCCCTATGACGGCAGGACCATCCTGAGGGAGAAATGCGCGCCCTTCACATCGGGCGCCACGGTGAGCGGACCGCCGAGTTGGCGGCCGAGATTGTTGATGATGCGCATGCCGAGGCTCGCGCTCCGGGCCTGGGTCGGGTCGAACCCATCCGGCAGACCGGCGCCATCGTCGGCGACGCCGATGACGAGGCCGCCCTCCTCATGCGGACGGGCGGTGACTCGGATTTCACCCTCGCCGTCGGGATAGGCGTATTTGATCGCGTTGGTGACGAGCTCGTTCACGAAGAGCCCGAGCGGAATCGCGAGATCGGCCGGAATGTCGAGACGGACCGCCTCGCAGCGAATGACGTTGCGCCGGGCGCTCTCCTGAAGCTTGCCGCAGAGCGCTTCCAGGAAGCCCGAGACATCGATGGCGCCGAGGGTCGGCTGGCGCCAGAGCTGATCGTGAACCGCGGCCACGGCCTCGACGCGGGTGCGCGCATCGACCAGGGCTTCCTTCACCTTCTCGTCGTCCGAGCCGCGAGCCTGCAGGGCCAGGAACCCGGCGACCACCGCGAGGCTGTTCTTGACCCGGTGGCTCATCTCGCGGGACAGGAGGTCCTGCCGTTCCAGGGCAGCCTTCAGCCGCGCCTCGCCGCGCTGACGCTCAATGGCGCCGCCGAGAAGATTGGCGAAGCCCTGCATGAAGGCGATGTCCGCCTCCTCGAACTTGCCCTCGCGGGTGTCGTCCACTTCGAGCACCCCATAATGCCCGTCGCGGTTGGCGATGAGCACGTTGATGGCCCGCTTGATGCCGTGATCGGCCATGATCTGCGGCGTGCGAAACCGGGTCTCCACCTGAAGGTGATTGGAGATGACCGGCTGGCCGGTCTTCAAGGCGTAACCCGCCGGGGATGCCAGATCGGCCCCTATGATGGCCTTGCCGACGACATCGTCCTTCCAGCCCACACCGGCGCAGATCAGCAGGCAATCCTGCTCTCTGGAATATTCCAGAGCCTTGCAGAACTCGGCCTTCATGCCTTCCGCGCAGAGCTCGACGGCGCGATGCAGCAAGGGCAACAGCTCGGTGGCACGCAGGGCCTCGACGCCGAAATCCGAGAGCAGGGCCTGCTGACGCAGACGCAAGGCCAGGGCGGGTGAGACATCGGTCATGGAAGATGGTCCTGCGACCGGCTGGATAGATGAGAAGAACGCCATCTGGTCTGTGCGGTGCCGTGAGGCAGGATGCAAGGGCGGCGGGGGTAACTCACGTGAGGGTGGCGTGGGGAGGACCGGATTGGCGGCAACGCTTCAGCAGCGGCCAGCGCAGGCGGAGGATATCGGAGGAGCAAAGCAGATTATATAATAAGTACTTATAAACAAACCTGTTTGAGCTTGAGCGCATGACTTGAGATTATTGCCTGAACAAGAAAATTTCGCTAACTGCCCCGAAAAACCGGCGTCGAAAGCACGGTGTTCAGCCGGTACAACCGATGGGAGGATGCGAGATGTTCGACGAGACAGTTGCCCGTGCCGTCCTCGTGGCGATGGCACTTCTGGTCTCCGCCCCGGCGCAGGCTTTGTCGATGAACGACCCGCTGACGGAATGGACCAAGGGCACGGCCATGGACCGGATGCAGATCGCCTCACGTCTCGGCGAGTCGTTCAACAGCATCAGCGAAAGCTTCACCGCCGGGTACTTCCTGAAATGCATCGATGACGTCGCCGCCTACGGCAACGCCAAGGCGGCGAAGATCGAGGATGCCATGCGCGAATGCGTGGCGGCGCGGATGCCGCGCAGCCCCGACGCCGAATAGTCAGATCTCGATTTCGGTGCCGACCTCCACGAGTTGGCGGGTGGGGATGCAGAATTGCGCGCCGGTGGCCTCCGCGTTGCGCAGGAGGAAGGCGAAGATGGTCTCACGCCATGTCGCCATGCCCCGGTGATCGCTCTTCGGGATGATGGTCTCGTGGCCGATGAAGATCGTCAGGTCGTCGAGGAACTCCTTCGGCAGGGTTCCGCATTCGACGGCGCATCGCAGCCCGTCGGGAATCGAGGCGTCCTCCATGAAGCCGTAATGCAGGACGAGGCGGAAGATATCCGGGGTGATCTTGGTCACCTCGGCGCGCTCGGTCCGCGGCACGCTCGGCGCCTCCTCGTAGAGCGCAGTGACGAGCAGGATGCGCTTGTGCAGGGCATGGCTACGCTCGACGAAGCGCGACAGGTGGAGTGGAATCCCGCTCGTGGCCGAGGACAGGAAGGCCGCGTTGCCCGGCAGGGTGATCGGCGGCTTGCGGCGCAGCTGCTCGATGAACTCCGCCTCGGGCTGCCGCAACGTCGCGCGGGCCTCCTCCACCAGGATGTTTCCCTTGCGCCAGGTCAGCATCAGGAAGGCGACGAAGCCGGCCAGCACCAGGGGAAACCAGCCGCCCTCGAACAGCTTCACGCTATTGGCACCGAGAAAGACGAGGTCGATGGCGAGGAAGAAGCCGTTGACCGCGAAGACCGCGACGGGGTTGTAGCCCCATTTCAACGCCACGAGGGCGGCGAGCAGGGTGGTGATCGCCATGAGCGACGACACGGCGATGCCGTAGGCGCCGGCCAGCTTGTCGGATGAGCCGAAGGTGAGGACGGCCGTGAGGGTCGCGGCCGCCATCAGCCAATTGATCACCGGCACGTAGATCTGCCCGCGCTCCTCGCGTGCCGTGTGGATCACCCGCATGGGCGGCAGGAATCCGAGCTGGATCGATTGCTGGGTGAGCGAGAACACGCCCGAGACGATGGCCTGCGAGGCGATGACGGTGGCCAGCGTCGCCAGCGCGATCAGCGGATAATAGGCCCAGTCCGGGCTCAGGCGGTAGAACGGGTTCTCGATCGCGTCGGGCTCCACCAGCAGAAGCCCGCCCTGGCCGAAATAATGGATGACGAGGGCCGGCAGGACGAGACCGAACCAGGCGATGCGGATGGGTCTGGCGCCGAAATGGCCGAGATCGGCATACATCGCCTCGCCGCCGGTGACGGCGAGGAAGGCCGCGCCCAGCATGGCGAAGCTGACATGCCAGCCCGCATGGACGAGGAAATCCACCGCGCGCCAGGGGTTGAGAGCGCCGAGGATCTGAGGCGCGTGCCAGATGCCGCCCAGGCCCAGCAAGGCGAGGACGATGAACCACACCACCATCACCGGGCCGAAGATGCGGCCGATGAAGGCGACGCCCTTGCTCTGGACCAGGAACAGCCCGACCAGGATCGCAATCGTGATCGGCAGGACGAGATGATCCAGCCCTGGGGCCGCCACTTTGAGGCCTTCCACGGCGCTCAGCACCGAGATTGCCGGGGTGATCGCGCCGTCTCCGTAGAGCAGGGCCGCGCCGATGAGGCCGACGACGAGGAGCGCGGCCTGCCGCGTGCCCGGCTTTGCATGGCGGGCGCCGAGCAGCGCCAGCATGGCGACGATGCCGCCCTCCCCCCGGTTGTCGGCCCGCAGGATCAGCACCGCGTATTTCAGCGAGACGATGAGGATCAGCGCCCAGAAGATGAGCGATACCGCGCCGACGACCGCGATGGCGGCCGGTGGGCCGCCTCCGCTCGCCGCCCGCACAGCCTCCTTGAACGCGTAGAGGGGGCTCGTTCCGATATCGCCATAGACGATGCCGAGCGCTCCGAGGAGGAGGGGCAGGCTGGCGCGGGGCGCGACGCGCGCGTCCGTCGGCGCTCCATGAGCCGTTTCCTGGTGGGCCAATGGAGTACTCCTTGCACGGACAAGCCGAAGACGCTGGCATCCGCCGGATCGAACCCGAGTGTATCGAACCTAAGAGTAACGGACGGGCCGTCCATGGTGTATGGCCCCGGATCGCACAAGTGACGACATCGTGCGCGGTCACTGGGCGAATCCCCGGTGGGACGAGACAGACTCGCCATTTCCGGAACGCTGATACTGTCGTCAGGCGGTAAGGTTTAACGAGCCGGCCTGTACCAGCCGCGCCAGAGCCTCCGGGCACTCGCCGTCGCGGGCGATGCAGACGACCGGAACCGGCACATGGCGGGCGATGGCGTCGGCGACCGTCTCCGGCGACGTAGGAGCGCCGAGGCTTTCGCAGATGACGACGGCGAGCAGCCGCTGGCCGTGGCAGCGCAGGGTCTCCGCCGCCGTGAGCGCGTGGCTGATCGCGCCGAGATAGCTGCCGGAGACGAGGATCGTCGGCAGGGCCAGGGCCTTGAGCCAGTCGAGGCCCGTCGCCTCCGACGTCACCGGGCTCATCAGGCCGCCGACGCCTTCGATGACGATGATCGTCTCCGGGGCGCCCCCCTGGAGCCGGGCCTCGCACCAGCTCACGAGCTCGAAAAGGCTCAGGCTCCTTCCTTCGCGGGCGGCGGCGAGATCGGGGCTGAGCGGCGCGGCAAAACGCCAGGGCGAGCAGGCCTCCACCGTCTCGGCCGTCAGCGGCATCCCCTGTGCGTCCAGCAGGATCGCCGTGTCGCTCTCACGAAATGCCGGATCGCCGAAGGGCGGGACACCGCTCGCCAGAGGCTTCAGGGTCGAAACGGCGCAGTCCTGCGCGCGCAGGGCACGCGTCAGGGACGCGGTGACGTAGGTCTTGCCGATCTCGGTGCCGGCGCCGGCGACGAAGACGGCGCGCACGTCACTTCTCGACGAAAGCCTTCTCGATGACGTAGTGGCCGGCCTCACCATGGTTGCCTTCCACGTAACCGCCGCTGGTCAGCATCTCGCGGGTGTCGCGGATCATGTCCGGCGAGCCGCACAGCATGAACCGGTCGTTCTCCACCGACATCGGCGGCAGGCCGATATCCTCGAACAGCTTGCCGGAGGTCATCAGGTCGGTGATCCGGCCGCGGTTGCGGAAGGGCTCGCGGGTGACCGTGGGGTAATAGATCAGGCCGGCGGAGATGACCTCGCCGAGGAACTCGTGGTTGGGCAGGTCCTGCGTGATCGTCTCGCCATAAGCGAGTTCCGAGACCTGTCGGCAACCATGGACGAGAACGACCTTCTCGAAGCGCTCGTAGGTCTCCGGGTCCTTGATGATCGACATGAACGGCGCGAGGCCGGTGCCGGTGCCGAGGAGATAGAGGTTCTTGCCCGGCATCAAATTGTCGAGCACCAGCGTCCCGGTGGGCTTCTTGCCGACGATGATCGGGTCCCCGACCTTGAGGTGCTGCAGCCGGGAGGTGAGCGGGCCGTTCTCGACCTTGATCGAGAAGAACTCGAGCTCTTCCTCGTAATTGGCCGAGACCACGCTGTAGGCGCGCAGCAGCGGACGGCCCTCGACTTCGATTCCCATCATCACGAACTCGCCGTTGCGGAAGCGGAACGCGGGGTCACGGGTGGTGCGGAAGGAGAACAGCGTGTCGGTCCAGTGATGGACACTCAGTACACGCTCCTCGTTGAACTTGCTCATCGACGGGTCCGTCTCAAACTTCGCTTGCGAATCTCGGCCTTCAGCCGGGTCTTCTCGCACCTGCGGCACGCCCGTCAAGGCATAGCAGGCGCGCAGGCAGCGAAACCGCCAACTGTCTGGAATTGCTCTTACTTGAGGGCGGCGATGCCTCGGGCGATGCGACCTCGTCCCGATTCCTTCTCAGGATCTTGCGGGAACGCGGGTGGGAAGGGGCATTCGCGGGGCTCCCGTGCCCTCACCGGGAGGGAGGGAGAGTGTCCGCCCAAGGCAGCGGGCTGCATCGCGACGCATGCCGCCCGCCTCATCGAGAGGCGGGCGGCGCTGATAGTCCTCGACCGGAGAAGGGCGATCGGCCCTCGGTTCAGGCGGCGCGCACCGTATGCAGGAACTTCTGCACTTCCGCGCTCAGCCGCTCCGCCTGCCGTGCGAGTTCCGACGAGGCGGTGAACACTTGGCTGGCGCCGGCGCCGGTCTCCTGCGCCGCACGGGCAACGCCGGTGATGTTGGCGCTGACCTCGCCGGTGCCGATCGAGGCTTGTGCCACCGAGCCCGCGATCTCCCGAGTCGCGGAATCCTGCTGCGCGACCGATGCGGAGATGGCGGCGGCCGTCTCGTCGATCCCGTGGATGGTCGAGGAGATCCCGTCGATGGCGCTGGCTGCCTGGCGGGTGGAGGATTGGATCGCCCCGATCTTCGCGGAGATTTCCGTCGTCGCCTTGGCGGTCTGGTTCGCGAGCTCCTTCACCTCGGAGGCCACCACCGCGAAGCCCCGGCCCGCTTCTCCGGCCCGCGCAGCTTCGATCGTCGCGTTGAGAGCGAGGAGATTGGTCTGGCCGGCGAGGTTGGAGATGAGGTTCACGACATCGCCGATGCTGGCGGCGACCTCGCGAAGTTCCGACACCGCCAGTGCGGTCTGCTCCGCCTCACGGACGGCGGCGGCGGTCATGTCCGCCGAACGTGCGACCTGGCGACCGATCTCCGCCACCGAGGCGCCGAGCTGCTCGGCCGAACCGGCCACGGCGGTGACATTGGCCGAGGCTTCCTCGGCGGCCGACAGAACCGCGCTGGACTGGGCCGACGTCTCCTCGGCGGAGGCCGTCAGCTGCGAGGCGGTAGCCTGCATTTCGGTAGCCGCAGCGGACACCATGCTCACGATCCCGCCGACCGCCGCCTCGAACTCGTCGGCCAGGGCATGCATGCCGGCCTTGCGCTCCGCCTCCGCGACGCCGCGCAGGTGCTCGGTTTCGACCTCGAGGGCGCGGTTGCGGATCATGCCGTCCTTGAACACCTGCACCGCCGACGCCATGGCGCCGAGCTCGTCCGTGCGCGTCCGATCCGGGATCGCGACCTCGACATCGCCTGCTGCCAGCCGGTTCATCGCGTCCGTCATTCCGCGTATCGGCCGGGCGACCGTGATCATCGAGAAGAGGGCCGAGCCGGCCTGAAGGAGGATCGCTACGCCACCGATCACGAGGCCCAGAAGCGTGGCGGTTTCCACGGCACCGGTCGACGACAGCCGCGCCTCGTCCGTGAAGCGCTGCGCATTGGACAGCGATTGCTCGATGGCGACGAGGGCCTTTCTGCGAGCACCGTTCCGCTGTTCCCCCGTCGACGCCAGGGCCGCCTCGTCGATCCTCTTGCGACCCTGGTCGTACGTAATGGTGGCTGCCGACTTGAGGGCGAGTTCCGTGAACTGCGCCAGCCCAGCATCGATGTCCTTGAGGACGTCGGGCTTCAGGGCGATACGGATCGGTGCCTTGAGGCCTTCATGGGCTGAATCGAAGCTCGTCCTGATACGGCCGACGGCCTCCTTGTAGGCCTCTTCCGTTTCGGACAGGCGCGCGTCGCGGAAGGCGACCTGAATCTGGGACAGGCCGAGCTGCGCGTTCTTGATGCCGTCGAGGATCGTCTGCTCTCGGCCGACGGCTTCGATAGAGCTCGTGATCCGCTGGTTTCCCATCCACTGATTAGCGACCAATCCGACCGCCATTAGAATGCCAAGGCCTGAGAAAAACCCCAATTTCTTCGCGATCGACAACTTGAACATCGTTCAGCCTGAGTTCCGATGGGATGGGAGAATGTCGGAGGCCTTTTCACTGCTCTTGCCGACGGGAGGTTTCGCCTCCGGTGTGCGTTATCGCCAATACGGGCTAAATATTTCTTAATTCGATCGCCTTTTCAGGCGATTACTGTTTTTGATAGAATTACTCAGATAAATTAGACTAAAACGATAGCTCGATGCTCTTTTCGCCGGGATCCTACCCCCGACTCGAGACACGGTCCTTCCGGGAAAAGGGGGATCGTGCTCACCGGTGTAATATAGCCGTCGGTAACCTGCCAGGATCGCCGACAGAGCTGGACCGATCAGCTTGATGGAGTTGATTTGGGAGGTTTGGTAATCATCGCTGAGCGTTGCGGATGCTTGTCGATCTGATGGAGCGGACGCACAGAGCCTTCCATTGGTTGCTTCCCTCGAACAGAATCACGCTGACAAAGTGAGTGCTGGTGACTTGGTTCGGGCGAAAAATGACGGCGGCGCGGGCAATCGACACCCGTTCACGGTTTCGTTGTCTGACGTAAGTAGTTCGCATTGGCCAGCCAAAGCTTCACCTCGCTCTGGCCTCTGAACGGTCACCGGTTCGAGGACGCAGAACCGGCGACCATTTCTGTTGAACTTGAGTAGCCGAAACCGGTCCGCGTCGGGGATCGTCTCATGCCGAACCTGCTCGGGGTAGTCGTCTTGCGGTCAGAGGGGCTTCAGCCCGGCTTCGATCTCGGCGCGGCGTCCTTCGAGGAAGGGCGGCAAGGACAGGCGCTCGCCCAGGGCCTCCAGCGGCTCGTCGGCGGTGAAGCCCGGACCGTCGGTGGCGATCTCGAACAGGATGCCGTTGGGCTCGCGGAAGTACAGGCTTTTGAAATAGTAGCGGTCTACCGGGCCGCTGGAAGGCATGCGGCGCTGTTTCAGCCTGTCGGCCCAACCTGCGTAGTCCGCATCGGGGACGCGGAAGGCGACGTGGTGGACCGCCCCCGCTCCCTGGCGCGCGGGCGGCAGGCCGGGTTGGGCGATGAGGTGTAGCTCGGCACCGGCGCCACCGTCCCCCATCTGCCAGACGCGGACTTCGCCTGCCGGTAATTCATAGGTGCGGGATTGGCTCATCCCCAGCACGTCGGCCAGAACCGCCTCGGTCGCCTCGATCCGCGCAAGGCTCAGACGGATCGGCCCCAGACCGCGGATCTGCCGCTCCACCGGCACCGGGCTGGCGGGCCAGGGATGGGCCTCTCCCGCGCCACCGTCATCCACCAGCATCAGGCGCTGGCCTTCCCGATCCTCGAAATCCAGGGTGAGGCGACCGTCGCGCAGGACGGGCTCCTCGTGGATCACGCCGTCTCGCGCGAGATGCTCGCGCCACCAGGCGATCGTGCCCTCCCCCGAGACGCGGAACGCCGTCCGGACGATGCTGTCGGTGCCCCGGCGCTCGGGTGGCGCCGGCCAGTCGAAGAAGGTCATGTCGGTGCCGGGTGCGGCGACGCCGTCGGCGTAGAACAGGTGGTAGGCCGAGACATCGTCCTGATTCACCGTCTTCTTCACGAGCCTCAGCCCGAGGCTCCGCGTGTAGAAGGCCGCATTGTCGGCGGCCCGCGCGGTGATGGCGGTGAGGTGATGAAGTCCGGTGAGGTGCATCAGCCTGTCCTTCGAATGACGAGGGAAAGCTGACATGGGTCATCCGACGCCGGAATGCGATGCCCCTGCGTACCATCCGCGAAGGGAGCGTGCCCCTAGGCCGGGGCGGAATGCGCGATAGATCCCTCGCTCACCGACCATCGGAGTTTCCGCATGCCCCACCTGCTCTACGTCGAAGCGTCACCGCGCAAGGAACGCTCGGCGTCGATCGAGGTCGCCCGCGCCTTCCTCGATGCCTGGCGTGCGACGCATCCGGAGGGCAAAGTGGACATGCTCGATGTCTGGAACACGGCGCTTCCGGACTTCGACGGGGAAGCGCTGGCGGGCAAGTACGCGGCCCTGGCGGGCGAAACCTTGAGCCCCGCACAGGAGGAGGCCTGGGTGGCGATCCGCGCCCTTGCGGACAGGTTTCGCGCGGCGGACCTGATCCTGTTCGCGGTGCCGATGTGGAACTACACCATCCCCTACAAGCTCAAGCACTTGTTTGATCTGGTCTCCCAGAAAGACCTTCTCTTCACCTTCGACGAGCGCGGCCAGAACGGGATGCTCGATGCCACGGCCGTCGTCATCAATGCGCGCGGCGTCGCCATCGGCGCGGATTTCCCGGCCGAGATCTACGACCATCAATCGACCTACATGGCTACTTGGCTGCGCATGGTCGGCATCACCGACGTCCACCAGATCGCCGTCGAGAAGGGATTGATGGGAGCCGATCTCGACCGGCAATCCCGTGACGAGGCCCGCGCCAAAGCCGAAGCCCTGGCGCGAAGGCTGTAGGGCTACGCTTTCAGAAAGCGCCGGCCAGGAGGCCGAGACCGGCGGCCGCGAAGGCTGCGCCGGCGACACGTAGCGCCGGACGGCCATTCTGCTCACCGAGGCGGCCCATGCCGAGGCCGAGACCGAGACCCACGGCGTGGAGCAGGGCGGTGGCAGCGACGAAGCCGGCGCCGTAGGCAAGGCCCGAGGCCGCCTCCGGCATCTCGGCACCGTGGGCATGGCCGTGGAACACCGCGAAGACGCCCACGAGCGCCATGGCGGCCGCGACCGGCATCGTCAGGCGCAGGGCGACGGCGGCACCGAGCACGGCGACGGACAGGGCGATGGCGGTCTCCACATGCGGAAGCACCACGCCGGACGCACCGAGCGCGCCGCCCACCACCATCATGCCGATGAACGACAGCGGGACGAGAAGGATCGCGCGGCCGCCGACCTGCGCGGCGACGAGGCCCACCGCCACCATGGCGAGCATATGGTCGAGGCCGGTGAGCGGATGGAGGAAGCCATGGGCGAGCCCCGACGCATCGCCCTGCCCGGTATGCGCCAGGGCGGGACCGGCCATGATGCCGAATGCCAGACCCGGCAGAATTCGAACGAAACGCGTCATCCCTACTCTCCCCGAAGCCCCGAAGGCCATCACCCGTCCTGAATGCAGGACGTGATCGGTCCTGGCAACGGTCGTGCCGACGCGACGGCGGGCAGAATCAGGTAGACTTGGCAGGACGGTGACGTCCCCCGATGCGTGGGGCGCGAAAGGCATCCGATCCGGAGCTCGGCCGACACGCCGCGAAGCATGCGAATCCTACAGGAAATCGGTGGGCCGCCCCGCCGCCACAACGAGCATCCTGCCGTCGGCGAAGGTGCGAGCGCCGGCGCGGCGGATATCCGCCTGGGTTACGTTCGTCACCATTTCGTTGCGGCGGGCGAAGTAATCCATCCCCAGCCCTTCGAAGGAGATCTGCACGAGCTGATGCGCGATCTTGGTCGAGGTGTCGAAGCCGAGCGCATAGGAGCCGGTGAGATAATCCTTGGCCTTCTGTAGCTCTTCGTCGGACGGACCGTCGCTGATGAGCCGGCCGATCTCGTCGCCGATCACCGACAGCGCTTCACCGACGCGCTCGTTCTTGGTGGCCGTGTAGCCCCAGGTCATGGCGCTGGCGCGGTGGCTGACGAGGGAGGTGCCCACGGAATAGGCCAGCCCCCGCTTCTCGCGCACTTCCTGGAACAGGCGTGAAGTGAAAGAGCCGCCGCCCAGAATATGGTTGAGCACATAGGCGGGGATGAAATCCGGGTCCTTCCACGGCACGCCGCCCATGCCGAAGCGCAGGACCGATTGCGGCACGTCGATATCGACGACGACGCGGCGACCGAGCTGGCCGACCTGCGTCTGCAGCACGGCATTCAACGGTCCGGCCTCGTCGAGGACACCGAAAGCGCGGTTGAGGGCATCGGCCAGACGGTCGGAATCGATGGCGCCGACGGCGGCCACCTTGAGTCCACCGCGGCCGATGAGTTGCCGATGCATCGCCACGAGGTCGTCACGGGTGATGGCCGCGATGCTCTCCGGGGTGCCGGAGGACGGCCGGGCATAAGGATGGCCGACATAGGCCTCGGCGAAGAAACGGCGTGAGGCCATCACGCCCGGATCGTTCTGCTGGTAGCGCAGGCCGGCGAGGGTCTGGGCACGGACCCGCTCGATGGCGTCAGCATCGAAGCGCGGCTTGGCCAGCGCGAGGGCCAGGAGATCGATGGCCTCGTCGGCGTGCTTGACCAGCATCTTCAGGGAGCCGCCCACCGCATCGGCGCCGGCATGGAACGACAATTCGATGGCCCGCGCGGCCAGCCGCTCCTGGAAGGCGTCGGAGGACAGATCGCCTGCGCCCTCGTCGAGGAGGCGTGCCAGCATCTGAGCGACGCCGCCCTTGCCCTCGGGATCCTGCGCGGCACCGCCCTCAAAGGTGAATGCCAGGGCAATCATCGGCACCACGGGCGATTCCACGTGCCAGGCTTCGATCCCGGCGGCGGCGGCCACCGGAAGCGCCACCGTGGGAGCGTCCGCGCCGCGGGCGGTGGTATCGACCAGATTGGCTTCGACCGAGTTCATGAGAACCTCATTCTTTTTCTGGGCGCCCGGGCCGGCATCAGCGGGATCGCGCGAGGGCTCGCCTCACGCAGCGGCCGCGTCGGGATCGCGCGTCTTCGTCAGGTATCCGGTCACGGAGCGGGCGGGGATTAGGTAGCGCTCTGCGACGGCGGCGAGCCGGGCCTGCGTGACCCCCTCGATATCCGAGGGCCAGCGACGGACCTCCTCGATGCTCTCGCCGATCGCGAGGGCCGAGCCGTAGATTCGGGCCAGCGAGGATTGGCTGTCGGAAGAATAGACTGTCTCGGCCACGAGCCGGGTCTTGGCCCGCTCGATCGCCTCCGGGCCCAGGGCTTCGGAGGGAACACGGCGCAGGACGCGGTCGACCTCCTCCTCCAGCCGCTCCAGGCTGACGCCCTCGGCCGGGATGGCGTAGACCGAGAAGCGGGTGTCATCGATGGCCGAGCCCATGTACCAGGCACCGGCATTCACGGCGACGCCGAGTTCCATCACCAGCTTGCGGTAGAGGAACGAGGTCGAGCCGCCGCCCATCACCTCGGCCAGGAGTTCCAGGGCATGGCACTCGCCGTCGCGGG
The DNA here is from genome assembly GCF_031843785.1 of Methylobacterium sp. WCS2018Hpa-22. NCBI lineage: Bacteria > Pseudomonadati > Pseudomonadota > Alphaproteobacteria > Hyphomicrobiales > Methylobacteriaceae > Methylobacterium > Methylobacterium sp. WCS2018Hpa-22. Next base: position 217,072 of record NZ_JAVTJA010000010.1, on the reverse strand, counting down.
CGGTCATGCAGGACGGGGTGAGGTAGAGGCGCTGCAGGGTGGGCTGCTCCACCTTCGGATCGGCGACGCTGAGGCGGCGCAGGGCGCGGGGCTCCGGCTCCTTGGCGCGGACCCGAACCGGTCGCGATCCGCGCGGCGTCACGAGGCCGTAGGTATCGTCGGCAAGGCGGCGGACCTCATCGGGCGTCACGTCGCCGGCGACGACGAGGATCGCGTTCTCGGGGGTGTAGAAGCGGTTGTAGTAATCCAAAGCGTGGGTGCGGTTGAGATCCTCGATCTCGTGCATCCAGCCGATGATCGGCGTGCCGTAGGGGTGATGCACGAACAGCGAGGCAGCCATGGCCTCCGAGAGCTGCGCCGACGGATCGGTCTCGACCCGCATGCGGCGCTCTTCCAGCACCACGTCGCGCTCGGGCGCCACGACGGAATCTTCGAGGACGAGACCGGTCATGCGGTCGGCCTCGAACTCCATCATGGTCTTGAGATGGTCGCGGGCGACGCGCTGGAAATAGGCGGTGTAATCGTAGGAGGTGAAGGCGTTCTCCTGCCCGCCGAGGCCGGAGACGGCCTGCGAGAACGCGCCGACCGGGTGCTTCTCGGTGCCCTTGAACATGAGGTGTTCGAGGAAATGCGCGATGCCGGACTGCCCGATCGGATCATCGGCAGAACCGTTGCGGTACCACACCATGTGGGTCACCACCGGGGCGCGGTGATCGGGCACCACCACGACGTCGAGGCCGTTATCGAGGGCGAAGGCGGAGACTTCGGGACCACCTGCCTCGGACCGGCCGAAGGGCGCGGCCTCGGCCCGGCCCGCATGGCCGTAGCGGCGGTTGAGCGAGAACCCGGGCGTATCCTTCCGCAGCAGATGCATCGTCTTTTCCTTGATACGTCGGCCACACGTGACCGCCCGTCATGAGCGCAATGCCTCTTGCGCACTCCTCGGATGCCGTGAGCCCGAGGAACGAAGTCAGGGCAAATCCCGTACCGACACCGGCCGGGCGTTAGCCTCGCCCTCTCGAAGAGCCGGACCAGGCAGGTCCGAGATTCGAACGCGCCTAACGCCCCCGGATGTAGGCACCCGGATCGGCTTCTTCACGCTCGCGCGAGGGATTGTTGATCGGGTCGCTGTTGTTCCGGGCGACCGCCTTCGGAGCCTTGCGGTATCCGTTCGGCGGATCGGTCAGCGTATCGCGATCGGGCTCGACGAGAATCGGCTCGGCCTTCTCCTCGCGCTTGCCGAAAATGTCGAAGGGACTCCAGATCGAAGACGAAGCACCGTCGCTTTCGGGACGACCCGGCTCGGTACGCACGCTCGCGTCGGCACGGCGACCGCCGCGCATCTCGTCGAGCGAGAGCGTCATGTTGTTGTCGTCCATCCGCCCCTGTGCCCCGCGGGAGATCGGCTTCCTCGCGTCGGCGAGTTCGCGCTCGCGTTGAACGATCTCGGGATCCTTGGGCCATTGCGGCGTGGCGGTGGCGGCGCGCGGCGGCGGCAGCGCCTTGCCGTCGAGCTTGGGCGGCATCACCAGGGGCGCCCGCTCACGGTAAGTGATGGCCGGCTTATCGGCCTCGATCAGGCCCATGCTGCTCAGGGTGTCGCGCATGAACACGCCCTGCTGCGCCTGCGCGCCACTCGCGGCGAGGAGTCCGGTAAGGCCCAGGATGAACCCACGATGCCCGATCATGCTGCCCCCAAATTACGCCGGCTCGCAGATTGCGCCAGCTCGAATGCGTGCCTGCCCGGAAGGCACCGGCGTTCGTTGGTCGATGCCGATCCTGCCCTCGTGGCCTGACGGCGGTTTCAGGCGATCGTATGGCGCCTTGACCGCAGCGCACCAGCCTCGCGGAGATAAGGATCCGTATTGTGGTTTACGGAACACAGCCACGCGAATCTTCAGGCCTCGCCGGGCGAGGCCCCGTCGCGAGGGCGCCGGACCGGGATTAGACTGTCGATGAGGAGGCCGACCACACCGGCGACGATGGCCGCATCGGCGATGTTGAAGACGTACCAGGACCATGCTCCTGCATGGAGGTGGACGAAGTCGAACACCGCGCCGTAGGCCGCACGGTCGATGGCGTTGCCGATCGCCCCGCCCGCGATGAGGCCGAGGGCGGCGGCCAGGAGTGCCGACGAGGCACGGCGCATCCAGGCGATCATCCCGATCGAGGCCGCCACGGAGACTGCCACCAGGATCCAGCGACCCAGGCCGCCATCCTGCTGGAACAGGCCGTAGGAAATCCCGCGATTCCACACGACGACGAAATCCACGAAGGCGGTCAGGTGCCAGGGCTGCGTCAGCACCAGGTCGGTGCCGAAATAGAGCCAGAGCTTGGAAGCCTGATCGAGGACGAGGGTGGTCAGGAGGACGACGAGGCCAAGGCGGAAGGAGGTCATGGCCACACTCGTCCCTTTCCCGGTCGCGAACGAGGTCGGCCCTCGCCTGAGCTTGGGTCAGGTGAGGGACGCGCCGCGTCGCTCGGAGACGGCGCCCGCTCCTCCGGTCGCTTCATGACCGGCCTCCCCCGGAAAAGAGGGGCGGCCGCCCGGCGCATTCGGATCACGCCGCCCCCGCCCCGCCATGGACGGCGTCCCACTCGCGCAACGCCTGGGCATCGCGCGGCGTCACGTCCGGATAGGCGGTATCGGACCCGACCGTCTCCGAGACCCGCCACGACCGGGCGCATTTGCGTCCCTGGGCCAGCCCCGGGACCAACGCCACGCCCCGCACATCGTCGAGCCGGAAAGCGTCGGCCGGCCCCTCGCCCGCCTCGATGGTGATGCCGGAGGTGATGCAGACTTCCGAGAAGTCGATTCCGTCGAGCGCCGTGAGCAGGTCGGGATCGGCGATGAACACGGTCGGCGCCGCCTCGAGACTCGCTCCGATGCGCTTAGCTGCGCGCTCGATTTCCAGGGCGCCCGTGACGACCCGGCGGACGCGGCGGATCTTCTGCCAGCGCTGAGCCAATGCGTCGTTGCGCCAGGACGTCGGCGTTTCGGGCAGCGTCTCGAGATGGACCGAACCGACGGCGGACGGGTAGCGATCGAGCCAGGCCTCTTCCGCCGTAAAGGCGAGCACAGGCGCGAGCCAGATCGTCACCCGGCGGAAGGTTTCGTCGATCACCTGCAGGGAGGCACGGCGGACCTGCGACGAGATCGGGTCGCAATAGAGCGCGTCCTTTCTCACGTCGAAATAGAAGGCCGAGAGATCGCCGGTCATGAAGCCGTTGAGCAGGGCTACCACGCGCTTGGTGTCGAAGCTGGCGTAGGCCTCGCGGATCTCGCCGTCGAGCTCGCAGAGGCGATGCAGGATGAGCCGCTCGAGTTCGGGCAGCTCGACATGGGACACGGCCGGCCCGGCCTCGAAATGCGCCAGCGAGCCGAGCATCCAGCGAAGCGAGTTGCGCAGCTTGCGGTAGGTCTCGGCGAAAGTCTTGATGATCTCGGGGCCGATGCGCAGGTCGTCGGCATAGTCCGAGGCCGCGACCCAGAGACGAAGGATATCGGCACCGGAATCCTTGATGACGCTTTGCGGCGCCACGACGTTGCCCTTGGATTTCGACATCTTCAGCCCCTTGGGGTCGAGGACGAACCCGTGGGTGAGGACGATGTCGTAGGGCGCGCGTCCCCTGGTCCCGCTCGATTCGAGCAGCGAGGACTGGAACCAGCCGCGATGCTGATCGGAGCCTTCGAGATACATCACCGTGTCGAGGCCGCCGTCGCGCTTACGCACGACACCCGACAGGCCGGGAAACATCTCAGGGTCGTCGAGCACGAAAGCATGCGTCGAGCCGGAATCGAACCACACGTCGAGGACGTCGGTCACCTTCTCGTACTCGGCCGGATCGTAATCGGGGGCTAGGAAGCGAGCGCCGTCGGCATCGGTGAACCAGGCATCCGCCCCTTCCGCCTTGAAGGCTGCCGCGATGCGGGCATTCACCGCCTCGTCGCGCAGGACCTCGCTGGTGCCCCGCTTGACGAAGACGGTGATCGGCACGCCCCAGGCGCGCTGGCGCGACACCACCCAGTCCGGGCGGTTGGCGACCATGCCGTTGATGCGGTTCTTGCCCTGGGTGGGCACCCATTGTGTCTCGTCGATGGCCTTCAGCGCCACGTCGCGCAGTGTCTTCTCGCCGAGCGCCTCCACCGGCCTATCGAGGGCGATGAACCATTGCGGCGTGTTGCGGAAGATTACCGGCTTCTTTGAGCGCCAGGAATGCGGATAGCTGTGCTTGAGCGTGCCGCGCGCGACCAGGGAGCCGGCCTCCGTCAATGCAGCGATGACCGCCTTGTTGGCGTCTCCTTTGTCGCCCTTCGGAGTCAGAACGAGTTTTCCCGTGAAACCGGGCGCCTCTTCGGTGAGCGCCCCGTCGGCATCGACGGTGTAGGGGATACGGGTCTCGATGCCGCGCTGGGCAAGGGCCCGGCCATTGGCCGTCCAGACCTCGAAATCCTCGCGGCCATGGCCCGGCGCCGTATGGACGAAGCCGGTGCCGGCCTCGTCAGTGACGTGGTCGCCGTCGAGGAGGGGTACCGCGAAATCGTAGCCGGGGACGTGCCCGGCGAGCGGATGCGAGAGGGTGAGGCCGCCAAGCTCAGCGGCCGTGACGTCCCTGACACGCTCGAACTTCTCCACGCGGGCCGAGGTAAAGACCCCGGCGGCCAAGCTATCGGCCAGGATATAGCTGTCGCCGGTCTTGGCCCAATTCTCTTCGGCGGCCTGAGTCACCCGGTAGAGCCCGTAGGCGACGCGCTTCGAATAAGCGACGGCGCGGTTGCCCGGCATCGTCCAGGGGGTCGTGGTCCAGATCACGATCCGCGAAGCGGCCAGGTCATCGGACGCCCCTGCGGTGAGCCGGAACGCCGCGAAGATCGTGTCGCTGACATGGTCCTCGTATTCGACCTCGGCCTCGGCGAGGGCGGTCTTTTCCACCACCGACCACATCACCGGTTTCGAGCCGCGATAGAGCTGCCCTGTCATGGCGAAGGTCATGAGTTCACGGGCGATGGCGGCTTCCGCCGGAAACGCCATGGTCGCGTAGGGGTGCTCCCAATCGCCGGTGACGCCCAGGCGCTTGAACTCGGCGCGCTGCACGTCGAGCCAATGCGCGGCGAATGTCCGGCACTCCTGGCGGAACTCGATGACCGGAACGTCGTCTTTGTTACGGCCCTTGGCACGGTACTGTTCTTCGATCTTCCACTCGATCGGCAGGCCGTGGCAGTCCCATCCCGGAACGTAATTGGCGTCGTAGCCGAGGGCGCCTTGGCTGCGGACGATGACGTCCTTCAGGATCTTGTTGAGCGCCGTGCCGATATGGATGTTGCCGTTGGCATAGGGCGGCCCATCATGGAGCACGAATTTCGGCCGGCCGGCCGCCTTCACGCGGATCTGGCCATACAGGTCGATGGCGGCCCAACGCTCCAGCAGGTGAGGCTCGCGCACCGGCAATCCGGCCCGCATGGGGAACTCGGTCTTGGGCAGGAACAGGGTCTGCGAATAGTCGCGGGCGGGCAGGCCGGCGTCGGTGGCTGTCGAATCGGTCATGGAATCTTCTGCGAAACGGTGCGCTGATCTTCAAGACGGTCGGCATTGGGCCGATGTCGGCGAACGGAGGCGGTGCGACCGCCCTCCCGGCTCCCGCTCGGGCCGCCGCAGCGGCCTTCAGGCGGAGGCCGGGCTCGTAATTCGAAGGCGGCTCGCGCCGCGCGGGACGTCAAGAACGCGCATTCCCGGCTTCTAGCAGCGCCGGACGGCAGAAACCAGCAGCGGTGCGAGAGTCGTCGGGCAATCGCTTGAAGCCATCCCAATGCGCCTCTCATGTCCTCTTCCTGGACCCGGTCCACCATGGAACCGCGAGCGCCCGGCGGGATCGATGCCACCTTTTCGAAGCTCGGCCGTTATCAGTCTATGCGTGACGGCGCGCCGTCCTTGTCGAGGACGGTGCCGATCCGAACGCTCGAAGCCGAATCGGCCGCGAACATGCGGCCGGTTTAGGAACGAAAGAGAAGGAAAGCCGTCATGAAGAAGGCATTGCTTGCTGCCACCCTCGTCCTATCCGCCTTTGCGCTGTCGGGCGCGGCCGAGGCCCAGGGCCTTCCCGGTGGTGTCCGTCGCGGCGCGGCCGAGGGTGACCGGGTCGGAGGACCGATCGGTGGCATCGTGGGTGGCGCGGTCGGCGGCGCAGTCGGGACCGTCAACGGCGCGCTCGGGATCGATCCGGGTCGCAGGGCCTACCGGACGCGCATGAATTCGCGTCGCCACTACCGCCACCACCACCACCGCCGCTGAGGCGAATCCGAACCGGCCTTCCCGCGACAGGGAAGGCCGGCGGGCTTCTCTGCAACGCTCGCCATTGGTTTAAGAGTGTCTTTATGGAGGTGTGGCACCGTCGGTCCGGCCTTACCGAGAGACCGTCTGCAAAATGGCAAAATGGGTTCCCCTGACGGCCCTTTTCGGTCTCGTCTGCCTCATGGTGATCCCGACGCCGGGCGTCATCGGTATCCTGATCGGGAGCGCCTGCGCCTTCGCCATCATCGTCAGCGCCATCGTCATGATGATAGACCGGCTTGCCGGACGTCTCGCGCGCCGGTTGGAGCGCCGCAAGCTGCGGCGCGTGCCCAAGCCTAAGCTGGGTGTCCACGCGAACTCGGGCATCGCCAGAAAAATCTGAGGGCGCTCCTCAGTTCGGCACGCGCAGGTTTCCACCCCAGTGACGCGTCACCGATTCGCTGACCGAAGAGTAGAATCCCATAAGGTTCAGTCGAGGCGGTCGGCCTGGATCGGCACGACCAGCGCATCGGGCTCGTCGTCGTCGAGTTCGATATCCGAGTCTCCGTCGACCTCGTGTCCGGTGACGCCGGACACGTCGGCGAGGTTGCGAGCAGCCTTGCGCAAGAGCTTACGCAGGCGACGCCGCTCCTTGCCGTCGAAACCGTCGAGCATTTCGGCTTCGACATCGTCCCAGATGCGCTCGATGGCCTCCGCCTTGGCGAGGCCCGTATCGGTAAGCCGCACGCGCACGACGCGACCATCCCCGGCTTCTGCACGACGCTCGACGAACCCGAGGGCCGCGAGGCGCGAGATCGTCTTGGAGGCGGTGGGCGGACGAACCCTCAAAGTGGCGGCCAGATCTCCCATGGTCATGGTTCCGGCGACGGCCAGTGCCTGCACCACTTGTTCCTGACCGGCGAAAAGGTCGAGGGCGGCCAAGCGGTCGCCGACTCTGGAACGATGCAGCCGCGCGGCCTGAACCAGGGCCCAGCCGACACTCTTCGAACCGGGAGGACGGATACGCTTGTCGGACTTGCCCATCGTCTGCTCGCTATCCCTATCGGCCTCGCCGAGCTTGCCTGTTTCGGATTTGTCCATTGCGGACTTGCCCGAGGGTGAGGCCTTGCCGGACGACACCGTCCCTCGCTGATCAGCCGAAACCATCGCCGCCCGACTCCACACTTGCAGACAGCCACGTTCTTCCGCACGGCCAGATGGCACAGGCGGGATCAGCGGGCTATTTGGGCGCATGTGGCGTCCGGCTCGTGAAGCTGGGATGACAGTCGGCTTAAATTCGCGCCAAATCGACGGTCGGCAAAGGACTCTTCGCCGACCGGCTCCATGCTGAGGAGGTCCGAACCTATGCGGAGGCCTCAGCAGGGCATCAGGCTCCTGATCTGCTGAAGGATGTCCTCTCCGGTGCAAGGCCTGGAGATGAAGCGGGCGCCTGCGGGAATCCGCTCCGGATCAGGCGCGGCGCGGCCAGACACGATGACGATCGGCAAAGTCGGCCGGGCCTCCGACACCGCGTTGGCGAGTTCGAACCCGTTGACCTTGCCCGACAATTCCACATCCGTGATCAGCCCGCAGATATCGGGCCGGGCCTGCAGGATGCCGAGGGCGCGCTCCGCAGACGCGCATTGCACCGTCTCATAGCCGCCATCCTCGAGGACATCCCCGAGGTCCATGATCGTCAGGGCTTCATCCTCGACGAGGAGGATCACCGGCCTGTCGTCGTCCGAGCGCGTCGTCTCATTCACCACGATGCCCACCCTTCACCGTTTGACCCAACCTGATCCAACGATAAACATCCGTTCAGGTTGCAGGGTGGAAGCGGACAGATTTTCAGCTCTGCGCCTCAGCCTCGACCGATGCCCGGACCACATGGGTCACGGCTTCGCAGAGCCGGTCGAGATCGCCCGGCGCGATGGTCAGGGCCGGCGTCAGGTAGACGATGTCGCCGAAGGGACGAACCCAAACCCCCTGCTCCACGAAGCGCGCCTTGAGCGCAGCGAGATCGGGTGCGCGTGCGAACTGCACGACTCCGATGGCGCCGAGAACGCGGATGTCGGCGATACCGGCGAGGCCGTGAAGGCCGGAGAGCCCATTACGCAGGCGAAGCTCGATCGCCCGCGCCTGATCCAGGCGCGGCTCGGTCTCGAACAGGTCGAGGCTCGCATTGGCGGCGGCGCAGGCGAGAGGGTTCGCCATGAAGGTCGGCCCGTGCATCAGCGCCGCCGCGGGATCGTCGGACAGGAAAGCCTCGAAGACCGGACGCCGTGCGATCGTCGCGGCAAGCGGCATGGTGCCGCCGGTAAGCGCCTTCGACAGGCAGAGGATGTCGGGCACGATTCCGGCCTGCTCGCAGGCGAACAGGGTGCCGGTGCGGCCGAAACCCGTGAAGATCTCGTCGGCGATGAGAGGCAGTCCATGCCGCTCGGCCGCCCGCGCCACCCGTGCCAAGGTCTCGGGCGCGTGCATCACCATGCCGCCGGCCCCCTGGACCAGGGGCTCGACGATGATCGCCGCGAGGGTATCGCCATGCTCGGCCAGGGCGCGGTCGAGGGCGTCGGCGGTGGCGTCGTCGCGCGGAAGATCGCAGAAGACCTGGGCAGGCAAATAGGCGCCGAAGCGCCGGTGCATGCCCTCTTCCGGGTCGCAGACCGACATCGCCCCCATCGTGTCGCCATGGTAGCCGCCACGGAAGGCGAGGAAGCGGCTGCGTCCGGCGATGCCCCGGTTGAGCCACATCTGCGCCGCCATCTTGAGCGCCACCTCCACCGCCACCGAGCCGGAATCCGTGAAGAACACGTGGTCGAGGTCGCCCGGCGCCAAGGCGGCGAGGCGGGACGCCAGGCGCTCTGCCGGCGCATGGGTGAGCCCGCCGAACATCACATGGGGCATGGCATCGAGCTGGGCCGCGACCGCGTCGCGGATGTGGGGATGGTTATAGCCATGGACGGCGGTCCACCACGACGCGATACCGTCGATGAGTTCGCGTCCGTCGGCGAGCACGATCCGCGAGCCGGAGGTGCGCACGGCTTCGAGCGGAGGCGCCGCATTCCTCATCTGCGTATAGGGCCGCCAGAGGGAGTTTTTCGGACGCGCAGGCAATCGTGGGGCAGGCATTCACGGGGGATGGGCGCGCGAGGCCGAACGGTCAAGGGAGCGAGCCGCAACCCGATCTGAAAGCCGCCGGAGGCAGGGTCGGTGACCGGCCTTCCAAAGGGATCCGGTTTTTCTCCGGGACCATCCTATGCCTCTCGAGAGACCCGAGTTCGTCCCCGGTACAGTTCCTCACGCTTCACGCCCGACCCTCATCGAAAGGGATCAACCGCGCGAGTGGTCGCGGCACTCGCTTGACATCGCGATGGCGCGGGCTTCCTTCCCGCTCCCATGTCCGACCTCGACCGCCCCACCAGCCTCGAAGCGTTCGCCCGCGACCATCTCGCCCGCCTCGACGAGACCTCCCTGCGCCGGCATCTCAATCCCACCACGCGTGGCCCGCAGGCGGCGGCGACGCGGCACGGGCGCAGCCTCGTCTCGTTTTCCTGCAACGATTATCTCGGCCTTTCGCAGGATCCGCGGGTCATCGCAGCGGCCCAGGCTGCGACCGCGCGTTACGGCACCGGCGCCGGCGCCTCCCGTCTCGTCACCGGTAGCCACCCGCCCCTCGCCGCCCTGGAAGAGCGCCTCGCCGCCCATAAGGGGACGGAGGCGGCCCTGGTTTTCGGCAGCGGCTATCTCGCCAATCTCGGCATCGTCTCGGGGCTCGCCGGCCCGCGCGACCTGATCCTCGTGGACGCACTCGGCCATTCCTGCCTCTGGGCGGGTGCGCGGCTCTCCGGCGCGAAAGTGATGCGGTTCGCCCATAACGATATCGGCGATCTCGAAGCGCTCCTGACCAAGCACCGCTCTCGCCACCAGCACGCACTGATCCTCACGGAGCGCGTCTACAGCATGGACGGCGACCGGGGGCCGATCACCGACATCCTGACTCTCGCCGACGCGCACGATGCCTGGACCCTGGTGGACGACGCCCACGGCCTCGGCGTCATCGGGGAGGACGCGCGGGCGCCCCTCGAAATGGGCACCCTGTCGAAGACGCTCGGCTCCTATGGCGGCTATCTCTGCGCGTCCCGCGCCGTGGTCGACCTGATGACGAGCCGCGCCCGGAGCTTCGTCTACACCACCGGCCTGCCGCCGGCTTCGGCCGCCGCCGCCCTGGCCGCCCTCGATATCGTCGAGGCCGAACCGGATTTCGCCGCGCGTCCGCTCGCCCTCGCCCGCCGCTTCACCGCGCAACTCGGCCTCCCCGAGGCACAGAGCCCCATCGTCCCCATTCTCGTCGGCGAAGCTGACGCCGCGCTCGGCCTCTCGGCCGCTTTGGAGGAACGGGGCTATCTCGTGGTCGCCATCCGCCCGCCAACGGTCCCGGCCGGGACGGCGCGGCTGCGAGTGGCGTTCTCCGCCGCGCATACGGAGGCGCAGGTGGAGGGGTTGGCCAACGTGGTAAGGGGACAATGGCCACGAACCCTCCCCCCTTTCCGGGAGAGGGTTCGCTAGACCTACGCCGCAGCGGTGGACTCGCCGCCGGCCCGCTCGTGCGCGAGCTTGACCACGCCGACCTGATCCACCTTGCCGGTACCCAGCATCGGCAGCTTGTCCAGCACCACCACTTCGGCCGGGATGGCAATCTCGGTGGCGCCCTTGGCCTTGGCGAAGGCCTGGTAGGCGGGGCGTGTGGCGTCCTTGCGCTCCGTGAACAGGATCAGCCGCTCGCCCTTTCGCGCATCCGGAACCGCCGCCACCGCACTCGGTGTATCCGGCCAGAGCTCGCCGGCAATGGCCTCGATGCCGGCGAGCGACACCATCTCGCCGGCGATCTTGGCGAAGCGCTTGGCGCGGCCCTTGATCGTGACGAACCCTTCCGCGTCGATGGCGACGATGTCGCCGGTATCGTGCCAGCCCTCCGGCGGCGCTTCCAGCACGCCGGGCTTCTCCGCCCTGAGATAGCCGAGCATCACGTTCGGGCCCTTCACCGAGAGACGGCCGCCCTCCTCGATGCCGGGCACCGGTTCGAGCCGGGACTCGATCCCCGGCAGGAGCCGGCCGACGGTACCGAAGCGGTTGAACATCGGCGTGTTGAGGGCGACCACCGGCCCGCATTCAGTGACGCCGTAGCCTTCGAGGATACGCAGGCCGAACTTCTCGCTCCACGTCTTCCGGGTCGCCTGCTTCACTGCCTCGGCCCCGGCCACCACGTAGCGGAGCGAGCGCAGGTCGTAGGAATGAGCGGTCTTGGCGTAGCCGGAGAGGAACGTGTCGGTGCCGAACAGGACGGTGGCATTCGAGCCGTAGATCAGTTCCGGCACGATCCGGTAATGCAGCGGCGACGGGTAGAGATAGACCGGCACGCCGGAGACCAGGGGCAGGATCAGGCCCGCCGTCAGTCCGAAAGCATGGAACACCGGCAGCACGTTGAAGACCTTGTCGGTCGGCCCGAAATCGATTCGAGCGGCGACCTGGGCGGTGTTGGCGAGCATGCAGCGATGGGCGAGTACCACGCCCTTGGGCGTGCCCTCCGAGCCCGAGGTGAACAGGATCGCCGCCGGATCGTCGCCGCGCCGCGCCACGAGGGGCTTGCGGGGGCTGAGGAAACCCCGGATCTTGTCGCCGGCGGTAATGCTGGCGCGCACGTCCTCCAGGTAGACGAGCTTCACCTTGCCCTGGATGGCCTCGATCAGGCCGCCGAGGCGGCCCTTCTCGATGAAGGCGCGTGACGTGAGGATGGTGTCCACCTCCGCCGCCGAGCAGGCCGAGAGGACGTTGGCAGGGCCGGCCGAGAAGTTGATCATCGCCGGCACGCGCCCGGCGCTGGCCAGGGCGAAGAAAGTCACGGCCGCGCCGTTGGCATTGGGCAGCATCAGCCCGATGGCCTTGCCCTCGGCGGCGAGCGGCATCAGCTTCCGGCCGAGGATGTTGGCGCCCATCACGAGGCGCGAATAGCTGAGCGTGCCCGTGACCGGGTCCTCCAGCGCGGTGCGACGCCAGCCATGGTCGGCACCGGCCTGGATGAGAGCACTCATCACGCTGCGGTCGATGGGGGCGGTGTCGAAGACGAGATCGGACATGATGTCGTACAGCGCCGCTCCTGCCGCGCGCCGCCGGTTCTTGCCCTTCAGCGCGGGATCGACGGTAAGCGCCACCGGCGACATCACCGTGACGATGACCTTCGGCCACCAGCGGCGGCGGACCTGATTGCGGGAGAGGCGCGAGAAGGCGGTCTTCTCCAGCCCCTCGATCTTCACCGGAACCACCTTGGCTCCGGATTTCTCGGCGATGAGGCCGGCGCCGTCATAGACCTTCATCAGGCTGCCCGTGACGGTGAGGCGGCCTTCGGGGAAGATGATCAGGGTCTCGCCGTTCTTGACGGCATTGATGAGCGTGCGGGTGGCCAGCGGCCGGGTGGGGTCCAGCGGCATCGCCTTGGTCACCCGCAGGAAGGGCTTCACCCACCAGCGCTGCGCGATGCCGTGGTCGACGGCGAAGACCGGCTCCTTGTCGAGGAGCGAGAGGGCCAGCGGTGCATCGAGAAACGAGACGTGGTTGAGGGCGATGATGGCGTTGGGGCCGGCCTTCTCCACGTTCTCCAGGCCCCGCACTTCGAGCCGGTAGAAGGCGCGGAACAGGATCGAGAGGAAATCGCGGAAGGCGCTCGTCGGCATCACCTTCAGGACGATCACGCCAGCGGCGAGGTTGGCGACGCCGATGAGGGTGAGGAGCGAGGCCATCGACCAGCCTGCGCCCTGCAGGGCGGCGAGGCCTAGCGCCCCGGTGACCATGAAGGCGGCGGTGAGCACGTTGACGGCGCCAATGACGCGGGCGCGCTTGTCCTTGTCGGTCCAGGCCTGCACGGCGGCGAAGGAGGGCACGATGTAGAGGCCGCCCGCGATGGCGAGGCCGGCGAAGGACGCCGCCACGCGAAGGCCCGTCCCGGTGGAGAGGAAGGCGCCGGCCCCCATCACCTCGCCGGAGACCGGCGGCAGGTGCGAGATGGTCCAGGCGAGGTCGAGGGCGAACAGGCCCATGAACAGAGCGCCGATCGGCGTCGGCAGCAGGACGATGCGTCCGCTGGCAAGCCAGGAGGCCAGCGCCGAGCCGATGGCGATGCCAACCGAGAAGATCGCGAGCAGCAGGGTCACCACCGTCTCCGAGCCGTTCAGGCTCTCGCGCACCAGCACCGGCAGCAGGGCGAGCACCACCGCGCCCACCAGCCAGAACCAGCTGACGATGAGCGAGCCGCGCCACAGGCGGGTGTCGGTATAGAGGTCACGCAGCAGGGCCACGGTGGATCGGGCGACGTTGGGATCGATCCTGAGCGTCGGCGCCGCCTCGCCGGTGGAGGGAATCTGCCGCGCGGAGAGCCAGCACAGGATCGCGAACACCATGATCAGCGCGCTGAAGGCCAGCGCATCGCCGCCGAGCGCGCTGGCGAAGCCGGCCACGATGGTGCCGAGCAGGATGGCGAGGAAGGTCGCGGCCTCGACCAGCGCATTGCCGGCGGTGAGCTCGTTGCGCTTCAGGTGGTCGGGCAGGATGCCGTATTTGATCGGGCCGAACAGGGCCGCCACTGTGCCGAACAGGCCGAGCGCCACGAACAGGACCGGCACGGAATGGAGGAAGAAGCCGATCGCTGCGGCGGCGGCGGCGAAGACCTCCGCGAATTTCAGCCGCTTGGCGATGAGCGCCTTGTCGTAACGGTCGGCAAGCTCACCCCCGAGACCCGACAGGATGAAGAACGGGCCGATGAAGACGGCACCGGCCAGGGTCACCAGGATGCCCGGATGGGCGGCCTCTCCCCCAGCGCCCGCGACCTTGAACAGGATCAGGAAGACCAGGGCGTTCTTCAAAAAATTGTCGTTGAATGCCGAGAAGAACTGGCACCAGAACAGGGGCGCGAACCGGCGCGTCGTCATCAAGCTACGGAACATCTTGGTCTCCTCGGGGCGGACCATGACTGCCCACCCTGTAACGAACCGTCAAATCCGGTACGGCCACGATTTTTGAACGTCGTGCAAATTAACGCCCGGCAGGGATGGCGGCAACGTTGATTTTGCACGTCGTGCAATCTATGCGCTGGTGGCGTGCCGGGCGGCACGCGAGCGTGGGGACAGCGTGGCGAAGGCAACCAAACCGGCACGGCGCGGCACCGGCCCCAGAGGCGAGCATAACCGCGAGGAATTCGAGGCCCTGGTGACCAAGGCGGCAGAGGGCCTGGTCCGCATGGAGGGCCTGCGCGGCCTCGGCATGCGCCGGCTCGCCTCGGTGATCGGCTACGCACCGAACTCGATTTACAACGGTGTCGGCGATCTCGATGCGGTGGTGATGCGGGTCAACGCCCGCACCCTGGAGCGCCTGCACGCGGCGCTCACCGGCGCGATCCGTCCCGACGCCGCCCCGCGCGACAACGCCCTTGCCCTCGCCGATGCCTACCTCGCCTTCGTGGCCTCGGACCCGCGCGTCTGGAGCCTCGTCTTCGAACATTCCCTGGCACCGGATTCAGCCTTTCCCGACTGGTACGCCGCCGCGCTGGCCCAGGCGACCGACCTCGTCGACGGGGTGCTCGAACCCATGATTCCGGATGCGAGCGAGAGACGGCAGGCGGTGGCGACCCTCTGGGCCGGCCTTCACGGGCTCGCCTCCCTGTCCACCTCCAACAAGCTCGCCGTCCTGACCCCCGAGCCGCCGCGCGACCTGGCGCGGCTGCTGGTCGGGCGGTTCCTGCGCTGATCCGCCATTCCTGCTCGGAAGCGTTCGTCAGCATCGCCGTGGATGCGAGATCCGGCACGATGCTGTAGGTTTCAAAGCCCGCCCCTGTCGTCCGAAAGCCCCATGGCCAAGCAGTTTCCGGCCCTCGACGAGCGCCATCGCGATTTCATCGCCCGGCAGCATATCGTCTTCACCGCATCGGCGGCGGAGGGCACGCGGATCAACCTGTCACCGCGCGGAACCGACACGTTTCGGGTCATCGACCCGAACACCGTGATCTATCTCGACCGCACCGGCAGCGGGAACGAAACCGCGGCGCATCTGCGGGTGGATGGACGGCTGACGGTGATGTTCTGCGCCTTCGAAGGCGCGCCGACGATCCTGCGGCTCTATGGGCGCGGGGAGATCTTGGCGCGCGGCAGCGACGCCTATGCCGGTCTGCTGGCAGGCGCGTATGACGGACAGGAGCCGCCCGGAGCGCGCCAGATGGTGCGCCTCACGATCGATCTCGTGCAGACCTCCTGCGGCTTCGGCGTGCCCGTGTTCGACTATCGCGAGGAACGTCCCACCCTCGACCGCTGGGCCCAGGCCAAGACGGAGGCCGAACTCGACGCCTATCGCCGCCAGAAGAACGCGCGCAGCATGGATGGCCTGCCCACGGGGTTGTTCGCGGAGGAATAGGTCGGACGCCTTACCGTGCGTTGGGCAAATGGACCCTCACGGAAGTCCGGCCCGAGGGCTCCGGTTTCGGGCCCCATTGCGTCGCCTCGATCCCCGCATTGCCCCAGCCGGTGGGCAGGGAGATCGTCAGCGGCAACAGCATCGCCCCGCCGGGAACGGGCGCGAGCCGTACGCGGATGTCGTCGTTCTCAGCCATGCGGCGCACGCTGCTGCCATTGGGGCGGTGGCCCGAGATCGGCACCCAGCGCGCCCGGCAATCGAGGGCCGGTCCGCGATAGGGTCCCTCCTGGACGGTCACCAGCACCCCGCGGGAAAGGACGATATCCGCCCGGGTCACCCCGTTGAAGACCGGGATGCGCCGCTCGCAGAGGGTGGGATCGAGGGATGCCCGGCCCAGCGGAATCGCCAGCATGGTCAGGGGATCGACGACGCCCACCTTGTCCTGCGGCGCTACGGGAATCCTGTCGGGCATCGGCGTCGGAGGCGGCTCCACGCTCTCGTCGTGCGCGCGGCCGCTCGACAGGGTCATGGAGACCTGAACCGGCTTACGACCGTACAGGCTGTCGGACCGGAACGTGCCGGTGAGCGCTCCGCTCCGCGACCGCTCCCCCGACGCGGATGCCGTCCCCGATCCTTCGAAGAAGACGCCTGCCAGGCCACGCAGGCCCGCCTTCAGATCGTAGGCGTAGCGCCCACCGGTCTGATCGACGGAGAGATCCGCCTCACCCACGGGAAGGTTGAGGAAGAGCAGGCGATAAGTGACGGAAAAGCGCTGGGGTGCCGGTTCGGCCGAAGCCGTGACCGGTGCGGCGAGGGCCAGAAGCACCGCGCCGATCAACGCGATGAAGCACGTCTCATGAGCATCATTGGACGAAGCGACCATGCGCTGCCCTCCTGCATGCCATCATGCCTTAAGAGATGCCGCCACTGACGCTGGTGCGGACCGGCACCTACCGGGTGATCGTCGCATTCGAGAACCGGACGGCAGACGCACTTCCAGCATCCGGTCAGTTCTCCCCCGCCTCCATCTGGCGATACACCCGCCCATGCTCGCAATAGCCGGCGACGATGCGGGTCATCATCGCGCGCTTGTCCGCGTCGAGGGGGCCGAGGATGCGGGCGGGCCGGCCGCCCCAGAGATAGCCGGTCTCGAGGAGCTGGCCCGGATCGGTGGTGGAGCCGCCAGCAAGCAGGACGTCGTCGGCCACCACGGTGCCGGGGGCTAGCACGCAGCCGATGCCGATGAGGCTGCGCGCGCCGATACGGCAATCGGCCATCCGCACGTTATGCGCGATCGTAGTGTCGCGGCCGATGACAACGCCTTCGGCCCGTGCACGGATGACGGTGTTGTCCTGAATGTTAGTGTCGGCGCCGATGAGGATGGGGCCGACCTCCGCATGCAGGTCGCAGGAGAACAGCACGCTCGATCCCGCCCCGAGGGCGATGCGGCCGCGCAGGCGCGCCGTGCTGGCGACGTAGACGCTGGGATCGACGTCGATCTCGTCACCGGCGACGGGCGACGGGGTATCTCCCGTGGCCTCGCGCACGCGCTCGGCCCGCTCGGCGATCTCGGCCGCGGTGATGGGGCGCTGGGGTTTCGCCGGGCTGCCGGCATAGGCGAAGCCGGCGGCGAGGTGCGAGCGCGGGAAGACGGTGGCACCGGCCTCGATCAGCACTCCGTCCTCCACGGTGGCCCCGTCGAGGACGATGACATCGTCTTCGATCACCACGTCGGACCCGACCGTGCAGGCATGGACCACGGCGTTGCGGCCCACCGTCACCCGGTCACCGACGAGGGTGGGATGCGAATCGGTGGCGATATGGAGCGTCGAGCGATGGCCGAGCCAGAAACGCTCGCCGACGGTCACCGCCTCGCCGTCGGCACGGATCACGCTGTCGTCGCCGAGCCAGGCCTGGGCACCGATCGTGGCGGCGCCGATGACCGTGCTTCCGCGCCCGCACCAGACCGGACGGGCCGAGAAGACCGGCAGGACGCCGTCATGGGGCAGGATCAACTCAGGCGTCACGCGAGGGGAATTCCTTCGAAGCCGGTGGCGTGGACCGGGTATGGGACCGACTGGGCATGGCACCCATGCCGGTCGAGTGGTAAAGGCCGGGCGCCGGAATGGTGTTGCCGGAACGACGCGCAACAGCGTGGAACCACCGCGCGGACTTTGCAATGTCGCGCATCCCTTAAGGGGGATCAAACCCGGTCGCGAGGGCTTTCGCGCCGATGCGTCAAGGAATCGATGGATGTCGGCAGGCGAGATGACGGCGGGAAATCAGCCCGCACCCGCGATCAGCATCCAGAGTGCGCCCTTCGACGTGGCCGCGGAGATGGCCGCGCTGAGCGGGACGCTTCGCGGCAGGACCGGGGCGATCGTCACCTTCACCGGCCTGTGCCGCGACGAGGGCGGGCGCCTGACCGGGCTCGAACTCGAACATTATCCCGGCATGGCCGAGGCGGAGATCGGCCGGGTGGTCGAGGCGGCACAGGACCGCTGGCCGCTCCAGGCGGTGCGGGTGATCCACCGGCACGGCCTCGTCGCGCCGGGCGACGGCATCGTCCTCGTGGTGACGGCGGCAAGCCACCGCGTCGCCGCTTTCGAGGCGGCGAGCTTCCTCATGGACTATCTCAAGACGAAGGCTCCGTTCTGGAAGCGTGAGCATCTTGCGGACGGCACCATGGGGGGCTGGGTCGAGGCCACGGGCGCCGACGATGAGGCCGCGTCACGCTGGGCGTGAGGGTGGACCGGCGGCGATTCGCCTCCGGTCCGTCCACAGAGGAGAGTGGGCCTCATGCCTTGCGCCCCTTGTCTGTAACGGGTTTCGCGCGCCCGTTCGCACCGCGCTTCGGTAGACCGCGCCAGGGGACGGGCAGATGCAGCAGGGTACGCCGATCAAGGACGAGCCGGGTCCGCACCCCGCCAGTTGGTCGCCGACGGCCTCAGGAATCGCCGTGGTGGCGTTCATCGCCCTCCTGATCCTCGCCTGGACCGCCGCCTCGACCCTGCTCCTGATCTTCGCCGGAATCCTGCTCGGGGTCTTCCTCGATGGGCTGACGCGCCTGCTCGGCCAGGCCATCGGGCTCGGTCGCGGGCTGCGGCTCACCATCGTCAGCCTGATCCTCGGCGGGCTCACCCTCGGCTTTCTCGCCTTCGGTGGCGCGACGGTGGTGCAGCAGGGACGGGAGCTCGGCCAGACCGTCACGAAACAGGCGGGGTCTGTCCGTGATCGCCTGAAGGAATACGGGATCGACCTGCCGGCCTTCTCGGTACCGAGCGAAACGCCGGGCGATCAGGACACCGACAAAGCCAAGGACACTGACAAAGCCAAGGACACCGAGACCGACAAGGACAAGAAGGCCGGGGGCCTCGGCGGCCTCGCCTCGGGTGCGATCAAAAGCCCCGGCTCCCTTCTCTCCGATGCCGGCAGCATGCTCGGACCGGCGGCCACCGTCATCACCGGCCTGTTCAATGCGCTGGGCAACGTCCTGGTGATCGTGTTCCTCGGCCTCGCCTGCGCGGCCGATCCCGCCAGCTACCGCGACGGCGCGGTGCGGTTCGTGCCGCCCCATTACCGTCCCCGCGCCACCGCCCTCCTCGACGGTATGGGCGAGACCCTCCGGCATTGGCTGTTCGGCCAGCTCATCACCATGGCGGTGATCTTCGTCTGCATCTGGGCGGGCTTGAGTTTCCTCGGCATCGGCGGCGCCCTCATCCTCGGCCTGCAAGCGGGGCTCCTCGCCTTCATCCCCACCATCGGCCCGCTGATCGCCGGCGTCGTCATCGTGCTGGCGGGCCTCGCCTCCGGGACCAACGCGGCGCTCGGCGCCTTCGGTGTCTACCTTGTGGTGCAATGCCTGGAGAGCTACGGGCTGACGCCCTTCATCCAGAAGCAGGCTCTGGACATCCCGCCGGCCACCATCTTCGCAGGCCAGCTCGTGCTCGGTGTGCTGTTCGGCCTCTGGGGCATCGCCCTCGCGCTGCCGCTGATGGCGGTGATCAAGGTCGTGCTGGAACAGGTCTATATCGAGGACACGCTCAACGAGGAGGCGGATGTCTGAGCGCGGAGCCGGTGGAGAGGCGTGACGCTGGCGCTGGAGACGACCACGCGGGGCCGGCCGGACGAGGACGATCCGCCTATGAGACTCGCATGCTCGCGCAAGTGGCCATGCTTGTTCCAGGGGCGATGGAGATTCGCCGAAAGCCCATGATAGAGATCCGGGCGCCCTTACAAAAGAGCCTTGTCAGGGCGGGTCGATGACATCGGCAATCGCCCTGCGATTTTGCATCACGGTAAGGATGTTTCCCAAATGAATATTGCGATACTATCAAAAGATAGATATTCGTTGGTTCAGATCGTCGTTTCGGCTCGCTGGCTCCGTCCTGTTTCCGACGATCATCGTGAGTTTGTGGTCTCACAATGCACGGCGGTACGTTTAAAAACCTATCGGATGGCGTTTCAGACATAGTCAGACACTTTGTAAGTGTCGGGCATTGGCATTGGGACTTCGTCGACGGCACTCATTTCTGGTCGCCCGGGCTCTATCCGATCCTGGGGATTCCCGACGGCCTCGTCAGGCCCGATTACGCGCTCCTGTTTAAGCTCATCCATCCGGATGATTGCCCGCGGACCATGGCACCCGGCTTCGTCAGGCGATCGGAGGCGGTTCCGCCCTCGATCTTCCGCATTGTCCGGCCGGATTCAGGGGTCTGTACCGTCTTGAGCCGTGTGGAGGTGACGACCGCGCCCAATGGACGGCCCCTGAGTGCCCATGGCATCCTCGCCGAGATCGGCGACCCTGCCATGCAGGCCTGTGCCGAAGCGGAGCAGCGGCAGCGGGACCGTGCGATCTTCGACAGTGTCGGTGCATTCACGTCGACCACGGATATCTACCCGTTCAGGAAGTTCTCGACGGAATGGCTCGACCTCGTCGGACTTCCCGAAGGAGAACTCCTGCAGGAGCCGACCCTGCCGGTCCTGAAGGGCGAGCGCATCCGTTGGCGCGATTACGGGCGGGAACTGTATCTCACCAAGCGCCTCGTCCATACGATGCCGAACCTCAGACTGGCGAATGGGGAAACCGCGACTTACCGCATGGTGATGATTCCCATGCTGAATGAGACGGGGGCTGTCGAAAGCTGGACCAATTTCGTTGGTCCGATCCATCTGAAGATCAGGCCTACAGGCCGCCTTCTGAAGGGCCTCGAACAGCGCATCGAAGCTGGACATATCCGTGCGGCACGCGCACTGCTCGACTGGTCGATGGCGGATTTGAGCGGAGCCTCTGGCGTGTCGCTCTCGACCGTCCGTCGGCTCGAGGGCTGCATCACCTCCGTCTCGGTGGCCAACCGCAATCAGGCGATTGGCGCCCTGCGCAGCGCGGGTATCGTGTTCTCGCTGACCGATGAGACGACGATCGCGGTCAGCAGGGGAAGTCAGATCGCCGGCTGAGACGCAGCCGGATCGGTGCGGTGTGGCAGTCCGTTCAGATGGGAGCGGTGTCGGGTTCGGCCGGTTCGTCCATGAGGGGGTGGAGATCGCGGACCATGCTCTTCAGCCGCTCGTCGAGGACATGCGTGTAGATCTGCGTCGTCGAGATGTCGGCATGTCCCAGAAGCTCCTGCACGATCCGCAGGTCGGCCCCGTTCTGCAGGAGGTGGCTGGCGAAGGCGTGGCGCAACACGTGCGGACTCACGCGGTCCCCGCGAATCCCCGCCGCCGCCGCCGCCACCTTGAGGTCGCGGGCAAAAGCCTGTCGGGTCAGGTGGCCGCTCTCGCTGGCGGCCGGAAACAGGAAGGGACCGTCTCCGCTGAGATGAGCCAGGTGCTCGCGCATGGCGCCCCGCGCGAGATCGGTGAGCGGGACCAGCCGCTCACGTCCGCCCTTGCCCTTCACCACGAGGTAGCGCTGTTTCGTGGTGGCGGCCGAGCGTGGCAGGGCGATGAGTTCCGACACGCGCAGGCCGGTGGCGTAGAGGGTTTCGAGCAGGCACAGCATCCGTACCGCGCGCCGCCGCTCGCCCGGAGCGTCTCCGGTCTCCGACGCCACGGCTCGCTCGCGGGCGGTGCGCAGCAGGTCGTCCACCTCGGCCACCGACAGCACCTTGGGCAGGGTGCGCCCCCTGCGTGGACCTCCCACGGGCGCGCTCGGATCGGCCTCGGCGAACCCCTCCGCGTAGAGGAACTTGTGGAAGCCGCGAATGCAGGACAGCCGGCGTGCGGCGGAGGAGGCCTTCAACCCTTGGGTTTCGAGATCCGCCAGATAGGCGCGGACCTCGCCCGCATCGGTCTCGAGCGGGTCACGTCCCGAAGCGGTCAGAGCCGCGAGGTAGTGGTCGAGGTCGCGGCGATAGGCGGCGAGCGTATTGGCGGCGGCACCCCGCTCGGCCGCGAGCATGTCGAGATACGCGACGATGAGAGCGGGGCCGTCGGTCCCCGCCTCGTCCCCGGGCGAGCCCGTCACCGGTTCGGCGGCTGTAGCTTCGCGGCGGGAATGCTGACGCTCATTTCCCGGGGCGTGGGCTGAACGAAGGTCGCGAGCGCGAACATGCCCGCGAAGACCAATCCGCCGAGGATGGCGAGCGTGGCGAGGAAACGAAACAGGGTCGGCACTCGGACGAACCTCGGTCGGAGGGAACTCTGCGGAAATGGACGGCTTCGGTCCGCGAGATCGGCAGGCAAGTCATTGCACAGCCAAGCCAAGGGGTTGCACCATGCCGGGCCCACAATGGCAAGCACTTCGGAGCCACAGGGTGCACCGCAAGAGAATCCCGGTCGACGAGCGGCGATCAGCCTCACTGGATCGGGAGGCATCGCGGCTTTGGAGGCAGGCCCTATGAAGACGCGTTCAAGAATCGCGTCGTGACTTACGGCCTCGCTTCGCCCGGACGGTGAAACGCGCTAGGATCGCGAGAACAGGTATATCAAGATTTCAACGATGACCGAGATCGAGCCATCGGAGGGCGACATCGCTCCCGATCCCATTGAAGTCAGGCTCCGCCGCGCTCTCGGCGCGCGCTCGATCGTGCTCGTCGGTCTCATGGGTGCCGGCAAGAGCACGGTGGGGCGGCGTCTGGCGACGCGACTTGGGCTGATGTTCAAGGATGCCGACAACGAGATCGAGGCGGCGGCCAAGCTCACGATCCCCGACATCTTCGCCATCTACGGCGAGCCGAGCTTCCGCGAGGGCGAGGAGCGTGTGATCGCCCGGCTCATCCGCGAGGGGCCGCTGGTGCTGGCCACCGGCGGGGGCGCCTTCATGCGCGAGGCGACACGCGCCCGCATCGCTCAGGGCGGCGTCTCGGTGTGGCTGAAGGCGGAACTCGACGTGCTGATGCGCCGCGTACGCAAGCGCGGCAACCGGCCCCTGCTCCAAACCGACGACCCCGAGGAGACGATGCGGCAGTTGATGGAGATCCGGCATCCCGTCTATGGCAGTGCCGACGTGATGATCCCCTCGCGCGACGTGTCGCATGATCGCGTGGTGGAGGACGTGATGGAGGCCCTCGATGCCTATCTCAACGGCCCCTCGAACCAAGGCGTCGCCGCGCAGTGAGTGACGGACAGACGGTCCACGTCCCCCTCGACCAGGGCCGCGACTACGACATCCATATCGGGCGGGGCCTCCTCGCCGAGGCGGGTGCACGCGTGGCCGCCCTCGGCGCGCGGGCCGCCGCCATCGTGACCGACGAGACGGTCGTGGGCCTCTATGGCGAACGCCTGCGCGAGAGCCTGGAGGCGGCGGGCCTGCGCTCCGGTCTCGTCACCGTGGCGCCGGGCGAGGCCTCGAAAAGCTATGCGGTCTACGCACAGGTGTGCGACGGCCTCCTCGCCCACCGGATCGAGCGCAACGACCTGGTGGTGGCCCTCGGCGGCGGCGTGGTCGGCGATCTCGCCGGCTTCGCGGCGGCGACGCTCCGGCGCGGCGTCCGCTTCGTCCAGGCACCCACGACCCTGCTCTCCCAGGTCGATTCCTCGGTGGGCGGCAAGACCGGCATCAACTCGCCGCTGGGCAAGAACCTGATCGGCGCCTTCCACCAACCGCGTCTGGTCCTGGCCGATACCGCCACCCTCGACACCCTGTCCGAACGCGAGATGCGCGCCGGCTACGCCGAGGTGGCGAAATACGGCCTCATCGCCGATTCCGGTTTCTTCGATTGGTGCGAGGGCCACTGGGCCGGCATCTTCTCCGGCGGCCCGGAACGCGACGAGGCGGTGGCGATCTGCTGCCGGGCAAAAGCCGGCGTCGTGGTGCGCGACGAGCGCGAGGACGGCGAGCGCGCCCTGCTCAACCTCGGCCACACCTTCGGCCATGCTTTGGAACGGCTCACCGGCTACGAATCCGCCCGCCTCGTCCACGGCGAGGGCGTCGCCATCGGCCTGGCGCTGGCCTTCCGCTTCTCCGCCCGCCTCGGCCTCTGCCCCGGCCAGGATGCCGGTCGCGTGGCCAACCATTTGGCCCTGGCAGGCCTGCCTACCCGGCTTCAGGCCGTCCCCGGCGGATGCGGGGGCGTCGACGCCATCCTCGACGCCATGGCCCAGGACAAGAAGGTCCGGGACGGCGCGCTGACCTTCATCCTCGCACGGGGGATCGGCCAGAGCTTCATCGCACCTGGCATCGACCGCGCAGAGGTAAAGGCCTTCCTGACGGACGAACTACGCGGGGCGTGACCGGATCGCCTCCCTGTACTGGAGGCCTGGAGCTTCAACTGGGGATGATGCGCTCCATGAACCGCATCCCCTCCGATCCCGACGCCTGCGGCATCGATTCGCTCCTGGGTTGGTATATGAGGGGGCTTTCCGCAACCGGCACAGTGCCGGTGCGGCATGGCTTGGTGCGACGACCGCCTGATGGACACGCATACCGATCTCTGGCTCGCCGCGAGCATCGTGGTGATGTCGCTGCTGCTCTCGGCCTTCTTCGCGGG
The DNA here is from genome assembly GCF_031843785.1 of Methylobacterium sp. WCS2018Hpa-22. Taxonomy (NCBI): domain Bacteria; kingdom Pseudomonadati; phylum Pseudomonadota; class Alphaproteobacteria; order Hyphomicrobiales; family Methylobacteriaceae; genus Methylobacterium; species Methylobacterium sp. WCS2018Hpa-22. Next base: position 192,414 of record NZ_JAVTJA010000010.1, on the reverse strand, counting down.
GGCTGAGACCGCCTTCACCGCAGCCTCGCGGGCACGGATGCTCTCACTGGAGAACAACGGCGACCTGCGGGCACGCCTCGTCAACCGCATCCTCGCCTCGCGCGAGCGGTTCATCGGCGCCATGCTGATCGGCTACAACATCGTCGCCATCGGCGCTTCCGCCTTCACCACCAGCGTGCTGACCACGATCTTCGGCAAGAGCGGGGTGCTCTACGCCACCGGCGTGATGTCGGTCCTCGTCATCGTTTTCGCCGAGGTGCTGCCGAAGACCCTTGCCATCAACAAGCCGGACCAGGCCGCCCTGGTGATGGCGCGGCCCGTCGCCTTCGCGGTAGCGCTCCTCGGCCCCGCCGCCATCGCCATCGAGAAGGTCGTGCGGCTGATGCTGCGCCCCTTCGGCGTCAGTATCGGGCAGCATCAGTCGATCCTCTCGCCCATCGAGGAAATTCGCGGGCAGGTCGCCCTGCTCCACCGCGAGGGCGGTGTCGCCAAAGCCGAGCGCGACATGCTCGGCGGCCTGCTCGACCTGCACGAATTATCCGTGTCCGAGGTCATGGTGCACCGCACAAAGATGCGCACCATCAATGCGGACCTTCCTTCGGAGGAGATCGTCCGCGAGGTTCTGTCCTCGCCCTATACGCGCATGCCGCTCTGGCGCGGCACCTCGGAGAACATCATCGGCGTGCTTCACGCCAAGGATCTGCTGCGCGCGCTCGACGCCGCCGGGGGCGACGCTTCCGGTCTGAAGGTCGAGACCCTGGCCCTCGAGACCTGGTTCGTGCCCGACACGACGAGCCTGCGCGACCAGCTCAAGGCCTTCCTCACCAAGAAGACCCATTTCGCCCTCGTCGTCGACGAGTACGGCGAGGTGATGGGTCTCGTCACGCTGGAAGACATCCTGGAGGAGATCGTCGGAGACATCGCCGACGAGCACGACGTCGCGGTTTCCGGGGTGCGCCCCCAGGGCGACGGCTCGGTGAATGCGGATGGCTCCGTCGCCATTCGCGATCTCAACCGCGCCATGGACTGGAACCTGCCCGATGAGGAGGCGACGACCATCGCCGGCCTCGTCATCCACGAGGCGCGGGCGATCCCCGACACCGGCACCGCCTTCAACTTCCACGGCTTCCGGTTTCAAGTCCTGCGCAAGGCGAAGAACCGCATCACCGCCCTGCGGATCACCCCGCTCGTGCCGCTAATCGCGAAGAAGGACGAGATCGAGGGCTAGGCCTCCGGCAAGGCGAACGGAGAAACGCGCCTCCCTCAGCCGCGCGGCACCGGCCGCCAGCCCGCAGGCGCCATCTCGAACCCGTCAAACCGGAAGGCCGGGGAGACGGTGCAGCTCACCAATGTCCACGATCCGAGGCTTGTGGCGATCTGCCAATGCCCCGCCGGCACGACGATCTGCGGCTGCTGGCCGTGGGCGAGATCGGGACCGAGATAGGTAGCGGAGGCATCGTGACCGTTCGGGCTCGTGGTGATCACCATTGGCGCGCCGGCATGCCAGAACCAGATCTCGCTGGCATCGACCCGGTGCCATTCCGAGGTCTCGCCGAGATCGAGCAGGTAGTAGATCGCGCTGCCCACCGAACGGCCATCGACCTCCGTCGGATCGCGAAACGTTTCGCGATAATGGCCGCCCTCCGGGTGGGGCTGGAGCCCCAGCTTGGCGATCACCTCGGCGGCTTTCATGTCGGTCTCCCTCGTCCCGCGATCATTATTGGCCGGCCGGAATGGCGCCCTGCGGCAATTGAAGACCGCGAGGGGCCGCGCCCTCCCCTCGCCCCGCTCCCTCGGCGGCGGAGGCCTTGGGCGGGCGCGGTGATTTGGCAACGGGTTTGGGCTTCGCCTTGGCGACCGGCGCCGCCTTGACCTCCGGGGCATCGCCGCAGCGGCTGTAATCGAGGCGCGCCAGGACCTCGCCCGCTTCGGAGACGATGTTGAGAAAATCGGGCAGGACCGTGAGTTGCTCGTCCCAGCGGACCGGTCCGCCTATCGTCGCCTCCAGGGCTGCGGGGCTGCCGCCCCGGCGCAGGGCCAGGAGGTCGGGGCCGAAGGCGGTGGCGGCCTTGTTGCCGATGACGACCTGCAGCACGCGGGTAGCCTCCGGCGTCAGGGGGCGAAGCGGGTTGTCGACGGTGATCGTGCCGCTCCGCGTCACCCAGAGCGAGACCGCGCCCTGCCCTTCGTAGAACGCACCCTGACCGTTGTCGCAGACGACGATGAGCTCGGGCAGCTTCACGGGAGCGAGATTGGCGGCCGGCGTCGGCAGGGCCGTGGCCGGAGGAGCATCGGGCGTCTCGGCAGGTTTGGCGACGGGTTTCGGTTTCGGTTTGGGCTTTGGTCTCGGCTTAGGCTTGGGGGCCGGTGCCTCGGCCTCGCCCAGCGGTGCGGCAGCGTCTTCTTGCGCGAGTCCGGGAGCGGCTCCCAGCATCCCGAATAAGAGGGCAACGCAGGAGACCAGCGCCAGGCGGCTCCCGCTCCGCATCCTCCTAGCCCGAAACACGGAGCTCGGGTCGCCGGGAGGACAGGACGGGATCGGACGGATCTGCATGGCCCAGAGGGTTACCCCAGCCGGAACCGGGTTGCATCCACTTGTCTCGCACCACAGGAGCGCTTTCGCACAAGGGCCGGGCATAGCACTTCGGGTTACCGTGGTCGGAACGGTCCTTGCGTCTCGTTTCGACCCCTTGCGCCGAGGGAACGTGGAGCCGAAACCATGCGGACGGATTGGCTTTGCACAGTGGTGATGCTGTTCGGCCAAGCCATCCGTCGGTGGATGACGGGTCGTCATGCACGCATTGTCTTCGGCGCGATGCCCAACCTGTTCTAAGGCGACTCGACTCCGGGGCCGTCCTCTTTCTTCTGTCCAGACAAGGTCGATCGATGCGCATGCTTGACCGCAGCCCAGCCAGTGCGGTGCCCGATCCCGGCGGGCTGGAACAGGATCTCATCGCCCTCATCGAGGAATCTCGCGAGCGTTCGAGCGAGGATCCGTTCCGCAATCCCGTCTTGGCGGTGACGCTCGCGATTACGCGCCGCTTCGACCGCGAAGAAATTGACGACGACGACCTCGACGGCCTGTTCACCCGCCTGCGCGCACAATCGTTGATCGCTCGGGCGGAGCGCCTGCGCGGCTATGTCGGGCTGGACCGGGACACCCAGACATCGGCGGACAACACGATGCCTGCCCGTCTCGTGGCTGCGATTCCGAAAGGAACGGGGGATTTCGAGACCTTCCGCGACCTCGTCGGCCGTACCGGCTTCGCCGTGGTGTTCACTGCCCACCCGACATTCGGGATGCCGAAGGCCGTGGCGGCGCTCATCGCCGAGGCCGCGTCGCAGGACAGCGAGGCAGCACGCCTGCCCCTGCTCGAGAAAGCCGCGGCCCTCTCGACCCGGCCGGATGCAAAGATCAGCCTCGACGATGAATTCGAACAAGCCTGCCTCGCGGCCAATCACGGTCGTACGGCCTTGGACAGCTTCAACGCCGCCCTGCTCGATGCGGCCCGCGCCCGTTGGCCCGACCGCTGGACCGAGTTGGTGCCCAAACCCTTCGCCATCGCATCCTGGGTCGGCTGCGACACAGATGGGCGCACCGATATCGGCTGGTGGGACACCCTGCGCTATCGCCTGGAATCGAAGCGGATGCAGCTCGACAGGGTCATGCGCCACCTCCCAGTCGTACCCGCCACGAACGTCGTGCGTGAGCTGACGCAAGGCGCGCTGGCGGCCGTGAACCGGCAGCTCGCCGTCGCCCCGCGCCTCGGGACCAAACCTACCCTGGAGGCTGTGCACCGCTTCTCGCTGGCGCTCATCATCGAGCGCGAGCGGGCCCAGACCGATTCCGGACCGATCCTGGCCGGCCTCGCCGGAGCCATCGGCGGCGTGGAAAGCGACGAGGACAGGCGCGCCATTGCCCTCCTGCGGTCCGGCATCGCGACACACGGCCTGTCGAACGCCCTGCCGCATTTCCGGTTGAACGCCAGCCAGATCCACAATGCCGTGCGCCGGGTCATCGATCTCGACGGCGAACCGACGGACGCGGCCCATCGGCGCTCGCATCTCGCCACCATCCATGCCCTTCTCAACGATGTACAGCCGGTGGCCGTGGATTTCGGCGCGCTCGCCGCCGAGCGTGCCTCGGCCGCGCGCCTGATGATGACCATCGCGCAGATCCTGAAACACGTGGACGGCACCCATCCGGTGCGCTTCCTCATCGCCGAGACCGAAACGGGCTACACGCTGCTCGCCGCCCTCTGGCTGGCCCGGCATTACGGGATCAGCGACAAGGTCGAGATCACGCCGCTGTTCGAGACGGCGAGCGCCCTGGAGCAGGGCATCCGCGTCCTCGATGACGCGCTGCGCAACCCGCATTGGCGCGCCTATCTCAAGCGCATCGGCCGGTTGACCGTGCAGTTCGGCTACTCGGATTCGGGGCGCTATGTCGGCCAGCTCGCCGCGAGTTTCTGGATCGAGCGTCTGCGCCTGCGCATCACCGACCTGATGACGCAGAACGGCCTGTCCGGCATCGAACTGGCGATCTTCGATACCCACGGCGAATCGATCGGCCGCGGTGCCCATCCGACCTCACTTCGGGACCGCCTCGCCTATCTGGCCCCGGAGGATTCACGGCACCGGAACCGCAAGGCCGGCATCAAGGTGCGGCTGGAATCGAGCTTTCAGGGCTCGGACGGCTACCTCATGTTCGGCACCCAGGCCCTTGCCCGCTCGACGGTGGAGCGGATCGCCGAACACGTCTTCGCCTTCGATACGGCCGACGACGATTCCTTTGCCGATTATGTTCTGTCCGACGCGCCGGGGGCGGACGAGACCGACGACCCGATCTACGGTGAGGCCGATTTCGCCGCCGAGTTCTTCACCGTGGCCCGGCAGGACATGGAAGCCCTGGTGGATGATCCCGGCTACGCGGCGCTGCTGGGCACGTTCGGCCCGAGCCTGCTCGACCGCACCGGCTCGCGTCCCGTGGCCCGCCAGACCGATAGCGGCGGCCCCAGCATGATCACCCATCCCCGCCAGATGCGGGCGATTCCGAACAACGCGATCCTGCACCAGCTGGGCTATCTCGCGAATTCGCTGCACGGCCTCGGCCGGGCGGCGAGCCGCGCACCGGATCTGTTCCGTGACATGCGCCGCGATTCGGTTCGGTTCTCGCGCGCGTTCCGCCTCGCCCAGCATGCCTCGGCGGTGGGCGACCTCGATGTGCTGCGCGCTTATATCGATACGCTCGACCCGGCCATGTGGCTCGAACGGGCACGGCGCACACAGCGCGACGACCGGCGCGACGAACTCCTCGTCATCGCCACTGCCCTCGACCGCCTGCGGCTCGCGCCCGATCTGCGCCGTCTGTTCGGGCGCCTCACCAGCGACTGGCTGAGTCTGCAATCAGCCGCCCCGGACCTCGGCAAGATGTCGGTGCGGCTGACCATGCTTCATGCCCTGCGCCTCGCCCTGATCCACCGGATCTGGTTCCTGGCGGTGCACATTCCGGGCTTCCGCCCGCAATCGGGCATCACTCGCGAGCAACTGATCGAGCGCTTCCTGCGCCTCGACATCGACGGCTGCCTCGCCATGCTCGACGAAATCTTTCCGATCACGCCGGACCCGACGCTCGGTCTCAATTTCGGTGAGCCCGCCGGCCCGCGCGATGTCGGAACCTATGAATCGGAGCACAAGACGATCTTCGACCCGATCCGCCAGTCCTTCGCCCGTGTCCGCGAGCTGTCGGGCATGATCCAGCACGAGGTGGGCGCATTCGGCTAGGGTGCGGCGAATCCCGGGCTCCGCTCCGCAGGCCCGGGAAAGCTGGCGCCGGTGGGGAAGGGCGTTCCATTCCTCACCAACCAGCCCCCTTCCCGGCCGGCTAACCCACTTGGAACCGCATCACGCTCCGGCGGGGCGCGGCCTTTCGCCGAAGATGGCCGTGCCGACGCGGATATGCGTGGCTCCCATCTGGATCGCCGCCGGGAAATCCGCGCTCATTCCCATGGAGAGGATGGGCAGGTTGTGACGCTCGGCGATGCGCGCCAGGAGGGCGAAATGCGCCGACGGCGGGTCCTCGGCGGGGGGAATGCACATGAGACCGTTGATCGCCAAGCCATGGGTCTCACGGCATTCGCTGAGAAGAACATCCACCTGCGACGGCGAGACGCCGGCTTTCTGCGGTTCGTCACCGGTGTTGACCTGAACCAGCAGCTTTGGCGTCCGCCCGGTACGGTCGATCTCCTTGGCCAGGGCCGCCGCCAGTGACAGCCTGTCGAGGGCATGGATCACGTCGAACAATTCCACCGCCTCGCGCGCCTTGTTCGATTGGAGCGGCCCAACGAGATGAAGCTTCACATCGGGAAAGCGCTCACGCAAAGCCGGCCATTTCGCCTTCGATTCCTGGACGTAATTCTCGCCGAAAACCCGATGACCTGCCTCTAGGGCGGGGATGATCCCATCCGCATCGATGAGCTTCGAGACGGCCACCAGTGAAATCGCGGCCGGATCCCGCTCGGAATCCTGGGCCGCCTGGACGATGGTCTCGCGCACGGCCTTCAAGCCGGCGACGACGTCGGCCGCGTGCGGATGAGCGTATCTCGGCGGGGTAGAGTCGGGCATGATGTCTCGTCGGCCTTGAGAGGAAGGGCAGCTCCTGCCTGACCTAACACTCGCCCCGTGGTCCGCAAGCGCCGGGCTTCGGCGGGAAGGCTCTGTTGACCGGCAAACAGGCCGTGTTAGTCCGGCACCCAACCTCTCCGGCGCCGCGTGAGGCGCCTTGCCAGGCCATCCTGGTCCGTATCTCAGAGTTCCTCTCATGACCTCCTCCCCAATGCCCATTCCCGAGCGCTACAACGCCAAGGATGCCGAGCCGCGCTGGCAGGAGGCCTGGGCCGCGCACGGCATTTACGCCACGCGCAACGACGACCAGAGACCGAAATACTACGTGCTGGAGATGTTCCCCTACCCGTCGGGGCGCATCCATATGGGCCACGTCCGCAACTACGCCATGGGTGACGTGGTGGCCCGCTATAAGCGTGCGAAGGGGTTCGCCGTGCTCCATCCGATGGGTTGGGATGCGTTCGGCTTACCAGCCGAGAACGCCGCCATGGAGCGCAAGGTCAACCCGCGCGACTGGACGTATGCCAACATCGCCACCATGCGCGGCCAGTTGCAGAGCATGGGCCTGTCCCTCGACTGGAGCCGGGAGATCGCCACCTGCGATCCCGACTACTACAAGCACCAGCAGCGGATGTTCCTCGACTTCCTCGACAAGGGACTCGTCACCCGGCGCACGGCCAAGGTGAACTGGGACCCCGTGGACCATACCGTGCTGGCTAACGAGCAGGTCATCGACGGGCGCGGCTGGCGCTCGGGCGCGCTGGTGGAGCAGCGCGAACTGACCCAGTGGTTCTTCAAGATCACCGATTTCGCGCAGGATCTCTACGACGCACTCGACGGCCTGGAGCGTTGGCCGGAGAAGGTCCGGGTGATGCAGAAGAACTGGATCGGCCGCTCGGAAGGGCTCGAGGTCCGCTTCGCGTTCGATGCCCGTGACGGTGAGATCAAGGTCTACACCACCCGGCCCGATACCCTGTTCGGCGCAAGGTTCCTGGCGATCGCGGCGGACCACCCCGTCGCGGCATCGGTTGCTGCCATGCGGCCCGAACTCCAGAGCTTCATCGAGGAATGCCGCCGAACCGGTACGGCTCAGGCCGCGATCGACACGGCGGAGAAGCTCGGCTTCGATACGGGGTTGCGGGTGCGCCACCCCCTCGACCCGTCCTGGCTGCTGCCCGTCTACGTGGCGAATTTCGTCCTGATGGATTACGGCACCGGCGCCGTGTTCGGCTGTCCGGCTCACGACCAGCGCGACCTCGACTTCTCCAACAAGTACGGCCTCGGCAATACGCCTGTCGTCTGTCCGGAGGGGCAGGACGCGGCGAGCTTCGTCGTCACCGACACCGCCTATGACGGCGATGGACGGATGATCAATTCGCGCTTCCTCGACGACATGACGACGGACGAAGCGTTCCATGCCGTGGCCAACCGCTTGGAGGGCGAGATCCTGGACGGTGAGCCGGTGGCGGCGCGCAAGGTTCAGTTCCGCTTGCGGGATTGGGGCGTCTCGCGCCAGCGCTATTGGGGCTGCCCAATTCCCATCATCCATTGCGATTCCTGCGGTCCGGTGCCGGTGCCGGTCTCCGACCTGCCGGTGAAATTGCCCGACGAGGTCTCGTTCGACACACCCGGCAATCCGCTGGAACGCGACCATGCTTGGCGTAACGTGCCCTGCCCGCGCTGCGGCACTGCCGCTCGGCGCGAGACCGACACGATGGACACCTTCGTGGATTCGTCCTGGTACTACGCCCGCTTCACCGCTCCCTGGCTGAAGGATGCGCCGACCGACCGTTCTGCGGTCGATCACTGGCTGGCGGTGGATCAGTATATCGGCGGCATCGAGCACGCGATCCTACATCTGCTCTACGCCCGCTTCTTCACACGGGCGATGCAGGCGACGGGCTGGTCCGGGGTCTCGGAGCCATTCGCCGGCCTGTTCACGCAGGGCATGGTCGTCCACGAGACCTACAAGGACGCAGCGGGCGCATGGGTTCAGCCTGCGGATATCCGCATCACCGCCGAGGGCGGCGGGCGCCAAGCGTTTCACGTGAAAACAGATGCGCCGATCGCTATCGGCTCCATCGAGAAGATGTCGAAGTCTAAGAAGAACGTGGTGGACCCGGACGACATCATCGCGAGCTACGGGGCCGATACCGCTCGCTGGTTCATGCTGTCCGATTCTCCGCCCGAGCGTGACGTGATCTGGACGGAGGATGGAGTGCAGGGCGCGGCCCGCTTCGTTCAGCGAGTCTGGCGCTTGGTCTCCCTTGCGGTGGGCGTACCGGCAGCGAGCGGAGCGTCGGACGCTGCGCTTCGCAAGGCCGCCCATAAGGCTCTTGCTGCGGTGGAAGAGGATGTGGAGCGCCTCCGCTTCAACCGCTGCGTCGCCCATATCTACACGCTATCGAACGCCCTCGATGAAGCGATCCGTACGGCTACCATCTCGCGCGATGCGGCGACGGAAGCGGCGGGCATCCTCACGCAGCTCGTTGCGCCGATGATGCCGCATCTGGCCGAGGAATGCTGGTCGGCCCTCGGACGGCAGGGACTGGCCGCTCAAGCCGCGTGGCCGGTGGTCGATCGTGCCCTGCTTGTGGAGGACGAGATCACCCTCCCCGTTCAGCTCAACGGGAAGAAGCGGGCAGATGTCACCGTGCCGCGCACGGCCGACACCGCCGCGGTGGAAGCTCTCGTTCTGGCCGACGAGGCCGTGCAGAAGGCTCTCGAAGGCCGTGCCCCCCGCAAAGTGATCGTCGTGCCCGGCCGGATCGTGAATCTCGTGGTGTGAGCGGGGCACGGCTTCGCACGTCAGACCTCGCCAAGGCCCGGGCAGGGCGAGACTTTGCATGGCGGCAGGACGAAGGACGCCCCTTCCAGGGCGATGTCGTTTCGGGCATCACCATCGTCCTGCCGCAGAGGAATCGTAAAGCTTGCCGCTTATACAGGTGACGCGACAGGCGGGATCGCCGTAAAGAGCGAGACCGGACGGAGAGCATTGCTGCGATGATGATCCATGGGCTGAGACAGGCGGTACGGTCCCGCGCGGCAAAAGTCGCGTTGGTCTCTCTCATGGCCGTCAATCTCTCGGCCTGCTTTCGCCCGCTCTATGGACCGACCGCGTCGGGCGAGCCTATGGCCGCGCTCCTCGCCTCGATCCAAGTCGACGACGTCTCCACCGCTGCTGGGCAGGAGCGGCTCGGCCATTATCTGCGTAGCGAACTCATCTTCGATCTCGATGGTTCGGGCCAGCCTTCTCCCAAGCGCTACCGCCTGAAGATGCAGGGCAGCGAATCCGTGAAGACCCCCATCGTGTCGTCACAGACTGGACGCGCAGAGGCCGGCACCCTCGTGGGCACCATCCGCTTCTCGCTCGAATCCCTGGACGGTTCGAAGATCATTACAGATGGTGTGGCCGTCGCCACCACGACCTATGACCGCTCGATCCAGCGCTTCGCCTCGCTGCGTGCGGCCCGTGATGCCGAGATCCGGCTGGCAAAGACCTTGGCCGACCAGATCAAGACGCGGGTCGCATCCGTGCTGGTGACCAAGCCCTGACCGCCGTAAAGGCTGGCGATATCGAAGCGCTGCTGCGACGCGGACCTGCGTCGCAGATCGCGGTGATCCTCGTCTACGGACCGGATACCGGCCTGGTCTTCGAGCGCGCCAAGCGTCTGGCCGAGAGCTTCGTCACCGATCCCTCCGATCCTTTTGCGCTGGTCAAGATCGATGGCGATACCCTCGCCTCGGATGCAGGTCGCCTCGTGGACGAGGCCGGCACCGTCGGCCTGTTCGGCGGTCAGCGTAGCATCTGGGTACGGGCCGGAAGCCGCAATTACGCCCCGGCCGTGGACGCGGCATTGAAGGCAGAGATCGCCGGCGCCCGCATCGTCGTAGAGGCGGGAGACCTCGCAAAGAGCGCACCGTTGCGAACACTCTGCGAGAAATCCACACGGGCGCTCGCCCTGCCCTGCTACGCCGATGACGAGCGGGCCCTGGCGGAGCTTATCGACCGCACGCTTCAGGAGAATGGCCAGCGGATCGCCCGCGAGGCGCGCGACATCCTGGCGATGAGCCTGGGCGGTGATCGTCGAGCGAGCCTGTCGGAGATCGAGAAACTGGCCCTCTATGCCAGGGGCCACACCGAGATTACCCTGGACAATGTGGAGGCCGTGATCAGCGACGTCGCCGGCAGTGTCCTCAATACGCTGATCGATGCCGCCTTCGTCGGACGGAGCGAGGAGGTCGAACGGGATTACCGCCGCTTCCGGCACGAAGGTATGGATCCGTCGATGATGCTTGGCTCTGCGCTGCGCCACGCTCTTACTCTGCTGTCGACACGGATTGCAGGTGAAGGACAGAGTCCGAGCATGATGGTTGGCAATTGGCGTGGGCTGCATTTCCGTCGTAAGGCGCTCGTCGAAGCCCAGCTTGGGCGCTGGTCTCCCGTTGCCCTCCGCCACGCCGTGCAGTTGCTTCAGGAGGCCGTGCTCGCCTGTCGACGCTCCCCGCCTGACCTCGCCCATGCCCATGCTTCCGCGACGCTCCTGCGCATCGCCACGGAGGCGGCGCGTCGGCGTGGCTGACGCGATCTGTCGTCCGTCTCCGATCGTCCTTCCCGCGATGCCTCCATGGCAGGACGGGCTTCGACTTCGAATGTGAATCGGCAAGATTCGGCAGAGGATGGGATACCCTCGCACTCCTCGTTGACGACTCGCTCCGGTCGCGCCTAATCACCCTATGTCCCAGACAAGTCTTTCCTTCGACGTGGTCGTGGTCGGCGGCGGCCATGCTGGCGTGGAAGCCGCTGCTGCTGCAGCCCGCATCGGCGCCCGTACCGCCCTCGTCACGCATTCAGCTGCCACGATCGGCGCGATGTCCTGCAACCCGGCCATCGGCGGTCTCGGCAAGGGTCATCTCGTTCGCGAGGTCGATGCCCTCGACGGACTGATGGGTCGTGCCGCCGATGCAGCTGGCATTCAGTTCCGCCTGCTCAACCGACGCAAGGGGCCGGCAGTGCGCGGACCGCGCACCCAGGCCGACCGCAAGCTCTATGCGCGGGCCATCCAAGAAGCCGTCGCCAGCACCGCGAACCTTCATGTCATCGAGGGTGAAGTCGGGGATATTCACGTTGCGGCCGCGCGGGTCGCCGGGGTGATTCTGTCGGATGGGAGAACGGTTGCCTGCTCCGCTGTCGTGCTGACCACCGGCACGTTTCTTCGAGGCCTCATCCATATGGGAGAAGTGCAGATTCCCGCCGGGCGCGTCGGGGAGGGGCCATCCATCGGCCTCGCCCAGACGCTGGACCGGCTGGGCTTTGCGCTCGGACGTCTCAAGACCGGCACCCCTGCCCGTCTCAATGGCCGCACCATTGATTGGTCGGGCCTCGACATGCAGTCGGCCGATGACGATCCTGTGCCGTTCTCGACCCTCACGGAACGGATCACCACGCCTCAGATCCAGTGCGGCATCACGCGTACGACCCAGGCGGTGCACGATCTCATCCGTGCGAATCTTCACCGCTCGCCGATGTATTCGGGGGGGATCAGCAGCCGGGGGCCGCGTTACTGTCCGTCCATCGAAGACAAGGTGGTGCGCTTCGGAGACCGCGAAGGTCACCAGATCTTCCTGGAACCCGAGGGGCTGGACGACCCGACCGTCTATCCCAACGGTATTTCCACCGCGCTGCCGGAGAGCGTTCAGCGCGATGTCATCGCACTGATCCCCGGCCTTGAACGCGCGGCCATCGTGCGACCCGGCTATGCCATCGAGTATGACTACGTCGATCCCCGCGAGCTCGACACGACCCTCCAGGCCAAGCGACTGCCCGGCCTGTTCCTTGCTGGACAGATCAACGGCACGACCGGCTACGAGGAGGCCGCGGGGCAAGGACTGGTGGCTGGGATCAATGCCGCCCGGCTCGCCGGGGGATCGACCCTGTCGCGCTTCGACCGGGCCGAATCGTATCTTGGGGTGATGATCGACGATCTCGTGACCCACGGCGTCAGCGAACCTTATCGCATGTTCACTTCGCGCTCGGAATATCGGCTGTCCCTCCGCGTTGACAATGCCGATGAGCGCCTGACCCCGCGCGGGGCTGCTCTCGGCTGTGTCGGCTCCGAGAGGGCCGAGCATTTCGCTCGGTCACAAGGTGAACTGGAGGCAGCACGGGGGCAACTCGATAGGCTCAGCCTTACACCGGCCGCAGCGGCTCGGCATGAGATCGCGCTTAATCAGGACGGCATTCGCCGAAGTGCCTTTCAATTGCTCTCCTATCCAGAAATCGGCTGGGACCGTCTGACCGAGGTGTGGCCCGAGCTTCGGAGCGTGTCTCCTCGTATCGCGGATCGCCTCCAAACGGATGCGACCTATGCCGTCTATCTTGATCGCCAGAATGCCGACATCGCGGCTTTCCGACGAGACGAGGCCCTGTCGCTTCCAACGAAGCTCGACTATGGCACCATTCCCGGCTTGTCCAATGAGATGCAGGCCAAACTCGAAACGGTGAGGCCCGGAACGCTTGGTCAGGCTGCACGGATCGAGGGCGTGACTCCTGCTGCGCTGACGTTGCTGGCAGCCCATGCTCGCCGCGCCGACCGCTCCAATCCGGCGGCTGTCCATGGCCGCTAGGCATGACGACCGAACTCGCGTTCTGGCCCAGGCAAATGTTTCACGTGAAACAGCCGAGGCTTTGGACATCTATGTCGAGCAGCTAAGGAGGTGGCAAAGCGTCAAGAACCTCGTCGGTCCCGCCACACTCACGGAGGTTTGGACCCGTCACATCGCCGACGCGCTCCAACTGCTCGATCTCGCTCCCGACGCCAGCAAGTGGCTCGATCTCGGTTCGGGGGCAGGAATTCCTGGCCTCATCTTGGCTATCGCAGGACGTGATCGGCCGGGTTTTCAGGTGGACCTGATCGAGAGCAATGCGCGCAAATGCGCTTTTCTCACGGAGGCGGCCCGATTGACGAAAGCTCCGGCGCGGGTTCGCAACGTCCGCATCGAGGACGCTATCGCCGAACACGTTGGAGTTCACGCCGTCTGCGCCCGTGCTTTGGCTCCCCTCCCCCAATTGCTCGAATGGACGGAACCGCTGTTGACAACAGGCACCATCGCGCTGTTTCCGAAGGGCCGTGATGCGCAGGCGGAATTGACCAATGCAGCGCAACGGTGGAGATTCGTTTACGATCTGGTGACGAGCCGTACTGAGTCGGACGCGCGGATCGTCCGCGTCACCGCCCTCTCCCGCGTGGATTCATGACCATCGAACCCTCCTCCGCCTCCAGGGCGACGCCCGAGCGGCCGTTGCGCATCCTTGCTTTGGCCAACCAGAAGGGCGGTGTCGGCAAGACGACGACAGCCATCAATCTCGGTACCGCGCTCGCTGCTATCGGTGAACGCGTCTTGGTGATCGACCTCGATCCGCAGGGAAACGCTTCCACCGGGCTCGGCATCGACCGCCGCTCGCGCAAGCTGTCGACCTACCACGTGCTCGCCGGCGATGCGTCCCTGGCCCAAGCGGTAGTGCCCACGGCCGTACCGCGGCTGCTTCTCGCCCCCTCGACGATGGATCTTCTTGGCCTCGAATTGGAAATGGCGAGTTCCTCCGACAGGGCTCACCGCTTGCGCAACGCCATGATCGATCTCGGTAAGGCCGGTGCCACCGAGGGCGTGACCTATGTCCTGATCGATTGTCCTCCTTCCTTGAACCTGCTGACGATCAATGCCCTGGCAGCCGCCGATGCCGTGCTCGTGCCCATGCAATGCGAGTTCTTCGCCCTGGAAGGGTTGAGCCAACTCCTGCGCACTGTCGATCAGGTCCGCAGCGCGCTCAATCCGCGTCTCACCATTCAGGGTGTGGTGCTGACTATGGTGGATCCGCGCAACAACCTCTCGAATCAGGTTGCGGCCGATGTCCGTAGCTTCCTCGGCGACAAGGTCTACGAGACCACGATTCCACGCAACGTCCGCGTTTCGGAGGCCCCGTCGCATGGCAAGCCGGTGTTGCTCTACGACCTGAAATGCGCCGGCTCGCAGGCCTATCTGCGCCTGGCCTCGGAAGTGATCCAACGCGAGGGGCGGCTTCCAGTCGCGGCGTAGGTCGCTCGTTCTTTTTCGTGAATGCGTAGCGTATCGGAGTTGAAGCAGGTGGCGATGGCGGATGATGTGGCGCGGCCTCGACTCGGGCGTGGGCTTGCGGCCCTGATCGGAGATTTCGGCGACGATAGCGGCGATGCGGGGAAGCCGCAGGCACAGCGCAAGGTCGCCGTCGAATTTCTGCGCCCAAATCCGCGAAACCCGCGTCGGCGCTTCCACGAAGCCGAACTCGACGAGCTAGCTGCTTCGATCAAAATCCGCGGCATCATTCAGCCTATCGTGGTCCGCGCTCTGGCAGGCGTTCCGGATACCTATGAGATCGTCGCCGGCGAGCGTCGTTGGCGCGCCGCTCAGCGTGCCGGGCTGCACGAGGCCCCCGTCGTTGTCGTCGAGATCGACGATCGGACCTCCCTCGAATACGCCATTCTCGAGAACGTCCAGCGCAGTGATCTCAACGCCATCGAAGAGGCGGCTGGTTATGAGCGGCTCATGAGCGAGTTTCGCTATAGCCAAACGGAGCTCGCCGAAATCATCGGAAAGAGCCGCAGCCATCTCGCCAACACGTTGCGTCTGCTGCAATTGTCCAGCGCGATCCAGGACCGAGTCGTCGCTGGGGAGATCACAGCCGGTCACGCCCGCGCTCTTCTCGCGGTGCGGGAGCCCGAAGCCGTCGCGCGACGGATCGTGGCTGAAGGGTTGTCCGTCCGTGAGGTCGAGGCCCTGGCCTCAGCTGAAGTGCCGGAAGGCGACGCCCCCCGCCCGGGACGTCCGCGCAAGCCAGAGCGCGATGGGCAGGTCCGTAGCCTGGAGCAAGCCATGGCGCGCGCGCTTGGCGTCACGGTATCGCTAAAGTCGAAGACTCAAGGCAGCGGGGAAATTCGCATCCGCTACGAAACGCCGGAAGAGCTCGACGCCCTGTGTCGCCGTTTCGAGATCTCGAACGGGGCCTAGCTTCCCGCAGCGAACGGCCAGGGACCACCAGCCTTGGCGCCACCCGTCACTTACCGATACAGAACCCGGAGAAGAGGCGATCGAGCATATCCTCGACGCCGACCCGGCCGGCGACCTCGCCCAAGGCGCGAACGGCAAGCCTCAGATCCTCAGCGAGCAGCTCCGGAAGGGCAGGGCCCGACACGATCCTGGAGAGGTGATGGCTGCAGCGGGTCAACCCATCGCGGTGCCGCTCGCGAGTAATGAGAGCATCGCCGCCGCCAAGAGCTTGCTCCGCCCTCGCTTCAATGAAGCGTAGCAGGTCGTCGATGCCTGCACCGGTCAACGCGGATACGGCGAGTACCCCATTCACGGCAACGCCCAAATCCGACTTCGTTTGAACCCGGATCGTGCGATCTGGCGGGTCGTTCGCTGGGTCGTGTGGTTCGTCATTTGGCTGGAGCGCAAGGATGAGATCGGCTTGGTCCATCCGGTTGCGGGTGCGCCGGATGCCCTCGGCCTCGACTGGATCGGTCGTATCCCGCAAGCCGGCCGTATCCACGATGATGACCGGCAGCCCGCCGAGATCGCAACGAATCTCGATAAGGTCGCGGGTCGTGCCTGGAATGGCAGAAACGATCGCGGCATCGCGCTGGCTCAGAGCATTGAGCAGCGTGGACTTGCCGGCATTGGGCGGCCCTGAGAGAACCACGACGTAGCCCTCCCGCAGACGCTCTCCCCGCCGGCTATCGGCGAGAGCGTGATCGATGTCGTCACGGATGGCGCGAGCCTTGGCATGAAGCGCCGCATCGAGCGCGGAATCATCCACATCGCCCTCATCGGCGAAATCGAGGGCGGCCTCGGCTCCGGCCAGGAGATCGATGAGACGATCACGCCAATCGGCCACCTTACGACCCAGGACTCCGTCGAGTTGACGCAGAGCTTGGCGTCGTTGCGCTTCTGTCTCCGCATCGATGAGATCTGCCGCACCCTCGACGGCGGTCAGGTCCATCCGACCGTTCTCCACGGCACGTCGGCTGAACGCACCAGGTTCGGCGATATGGCATCCGGGATGAGCAGCAAGCGCGGCCATGACAGCGGAGCGCACCGCGAGGCCACCATGGAGGTGGAGTTCGGCCATATCTTCGCCGGTGAACGTCGCAGGTCCCGGCATCCACGCCACGAGGGCGGAATCGAGTGGTTCGCCGGTCGTGGGTTCGCGGAGAATCCGAAGAGATAAGCGCCGAGGGGGTGGCAGTCGCTTCGCGACGCTCGTGACCAGGTCGGCTGTGGCAGGTCCGCTGATTCGAATGACCGCGACGGCCGCACGTCCGAAACCGCTGGCGGGCGCGAAAATGGTAGTGCCGTCGTTCATAGCTCAACCACGACGCCGCGTAGGTCCCATGTCGGTCCGCTCTATAGCCGACGAAAAGAATGGTTTCTTTTGGAAACCATTCTCATTGAGCGCACGCTTGAGACTCGCGCTAGCGGATCTTGCGCGAAGGAGGGACCCGAACGAGAACCTTCAACGCGCAAGAGGGAAAACCTCGATACCCCGCAGGCACAGAAGGGAAGAGTGATTTAGCTTCCCTCAGGTATTCATCGAGTCGAAGAAGTCGTTGTTGCTCTTGGTCTGGCGCAGCTTGTCCATGAGGAACTCGATGGCGTCCGTGACGCCCATCGGGTTGAGGATGCGGCGCAGCACGTAGGTCTTCTTGAGCGAATCCGGCGGCACCAGAAGCTCTTCCTTGCGGGTGCCTGAGCGGGTGATGTCGATCGCGGGGAAGATGCGCTTGTCGGAGACCTTGCGGTCGAGAATGATCTCGGAGTTGCCGGTACCCTTGAACTCCTCGAAGATCACCTCGTCCATGCGCGAACCGGTATCGATGAGCGCGGTGGCGATGATCGAGAGCGAGCCGCCCTCCTCGATGTTGCGAGCGGCACCGAAGAAGCGCTTCGGCCGCTGGAGCGCGTTGGCATCCACACCACCGGTGAGCACCTTACCGGAGGACGGCACCACGGTGTTGTAGGCGCGGCCGAGACGGGTGATCGAATCGAGCAGGATGACCACGTCACGGCCATGCTCCACGAGGCGCTTGGCCTTCTCGATCACCATCTCGGCGACCTGAACGTGGCGGGTGGCCGGCTCGTCGAAGGTGGAGGCGATGACCTCGCCCTTCACCGAGCGGATCATGTCGGTGACTTCCTCGGGACGCTCGTCGATGAGCAGCACGATGAGGTAGCATTCCGGGTGGTTGATGGTGATCGACTGCGCGATGTTCTGCATCAGCACGGTCTTGCCGGTACGCGGCGGCGCCACGATGAGAGCGCGTTGGCCCTTACCGATGGGCGCGACGATGTCGATGATACGCGGCGAGAAGTCCTTCTTCGGCGGAGCGTCGAGTTCGAGCTTGAAGCGCTGCGTCGGGAAGAGCGGCGTCAGGTTGTCGAAATGGACCTTGTGCTTGATCTTCTCCGGGTTCTCGAAGTTGATCGTGTTCACCTTGAGCAGAGCGAAGTAGCGCTCGCCATCCTTCGGGCCGCGGATCGGCCCCTCTACGGTGTCGCCGGTCCGCAGGCCGAAACGGCGGATCTGGGTGGGCGAGATGTAGATGTCGTCGGGGCCGGGCAGATAGTTCGATTCGGACGAACGCAGGAAACCGAACCCGTCCTGGAGCACTTCCACCGTGCCGGCGCCGATGATCTCGACCTCCTTGGCAGCGAGCTGCTTCAGGATGGAGAACATGAGCTCCTGCTTGCGCATCGTGGAGGCGTTCTCGACCTCGACCTCCTCCGCGAAAGCGATCAGGTCCGTCGGGGTCTTGGACTTCAGATCCTGAAGTTTGACCTCGCGATGCGGGCTCAGATCGGCAGCGACCAATCCGACCTCTGCCGGCGGATCAACGGGAAGGAGGGAATCGTTCTGTGACGTCATGGGAGAATGAGAACCGACGATGGACGAGGGTTGATCGGGCTGAACAGTCGGAGGAGCGCCGGATGCCTTGTCGGCACCTGTGGTCGGAACAGCGGTAAAGACCGGTTCCGCGCATCGTCTATGGGGAGCCTATGGCTCTCGGATGCAACACGGCGTAAAAGGAGGGACCTCCCCATATCGCGTTTGCGCATCCTGCTCAAGCCCCTCATAGGCGATCGGAATGCGGGATCGCGCTCTTCTCGCCGGGAGACGCCTCGATTCACGACGTCAGCGTCGCCTCAGCCGGACGTAAAGGGCTCCGGCGCCACCGTGATGGCGCGCCGCCTCCTCGAAGCCGATAACGACGCTGCGCAGTTCCGGCGCACGCAGCCAATGCGGCACCGAGCGGCGCAGGACCCCTCGCTCCGAGAACGCATTGTCATAGCCTGCCCCGCCCCCCTTGCCGGTGACGACAAGGACATGGGCATGGCCCGCCGAACGGCAGCGCATCAGAAAGCCGATCAGGGCATCGTGAGCTTCGGCCTGATACAATCCGTGAAGGTCGATCCGTGCCTCAACCTTGAGCGATCCACGCCGCAGGGCGAGGCGAGCCTTACGTTCCAGGCCCGGCAGGGCAGGTGGGGTGACGATGGCCGCCGGGGCCGCCACGAGAGCGGGGGCGGGGACAGGTTTCACGATGCGTTTCGGGGGCGCTTTCACGCCACCGGGCACGCCGGCCCTTTCGGCAACAGGCTTGGCAACAGGCTTGGCGACGAGCGCCGGTACTTCCGGTTTCCGCTTCGGAGGAAGGGGATCCCCAGTTGGCAGTGTTTTGGCCTTCGGAGAAGGAGCACGTCCGCGCAGCGGCGTGATCAGCCGTGCGATTTCGCCCCAGAGGAAGGCGTCCTCCCCCGACAGGCCGCGGGGTCTGCGCGGCATCCTCATGGGACCGCACGCGGCTTCGGCAGCAGGACGACGAAGCCGACCGCATCGCGCAGGTTGCCGGCGGCGATCCCCGCCGCTTCTCCCGTGCCGAGATAAAGGTCCCCACGCGCCGGGCCGACGATGGCCGAACCGGTATCGGCCGCGACGACGAGGCGCCCTGGGGCGTCCTCCCCGGCGATCCGTCCCTCGAGCCAGAACGGCGTTCCGTAACGCCACAAAGTGGAGTCGACCGCCAGGCTCCGGCCCGGGGTCAGGGGAACGCCGGCCGCGCCCGGAGGGCCGAGGCGGGGATCCTCCACTTCGGCGAGCCGGAAGAAGATGTAGGAGGCGTTGGCTCGCATCAGTGGCTTGGCAAGGGCCGGATTGTCGCGAAGCCAGCCGGTCCAGCGGGCCAGCGTCAGGCCCTCGAGGGGGAGATGCCCCGCCTGGACGATGAGCTTGGCCACCGACGTATAGGGACGACCGTTGCGGCCGTCATAGAGCACCCTCACCGCCCGTCCATCCGGAAGGCGTACGCGCCCCGATCCCTGAACCTGGAGCACGAAGAGATCGACCGGATCGCGCAGGTAGACGAGCGGCCGGGCCCGCTCCCCGATTGCGCCATCCTCTATGGATGCACGGTCGGGGTAAGGCTCGAAGCCGCCCGGCGTCGCCCGTGCCGCCCGCAATGTCGGATCGAGGCCGGGCTTCGTCTCACCGGGGGCGAGACTCACGAGATCGTCCGGCCGGGCAAGGGCCGGGGTGGTGAAGCCGGGGCCGACCGCGAGGGAACCGGTGAGTTCCGGTTCGAAATAGCCGGTGAGAAAGCCCGTCCGGCGCGAAGGACCACCCGCCTCGCCCGCTCTTACGATACGGTAGGCATCGAAATTCCGCGTGAAGAAGGCCCTGGCCTCTTCCGGCTTGACCGAGGCCGCACGGGTGCAGGCGGTGGCAAGATCCTCCGCCGAGCCGGCGACAGTCGCGGCGATCTCCACCGGTGGAGCGGCGCAGGTCCGGCGGAACACCTCGAGGGAAGCGGCCGGATCGGAGCCGGGAAAGCCCGGCAAGGCGGTCGGGTCCACGGGCTCGAGAATCGCCTCTCCGACGCGAAGCGGCCCGGTCGCGAGAGCGACCGGGCCGGGAAGACAGCCAGCAGCGAGAGCTAGGGCGGCGAAGGATGCCCGATTGATAAACCCGGTCACGACAAACCCTGGATCCTCAGGCGCCGGCTTCCGTGGCCACGAGCTGCCAGTTCGGATCCCGGCTGCCCAGCGTGCGGGCGAAGGTCCAGACATCCGGCACCTCGGCCACGGCCTCGGCATTGCCGTCGATCACCTGACCATCGGCGCTGCGGGTCGCGGTGATGAGATGCGAGAGGAAGTGTACGGTCACCTGTCCCACCTTGTTGCGGACATCCACGGCAACGATCTCCGCCTTGTCGAGAGAGACGAAAGTGGTCTCCACTGTCTCACGGCGCGACTCGCGGGCTGTGATCTCCCGCTCGAACCCCTCGCAGACTTCGCGAGAGAGAAGGCTGCGCAGGGTCTTGCGGTCCCCCTTGGCGAAGGCGATCACGATGGCCTCATACGCACCCTTGGCACCTTCGACGAAGGCGCGGGGATCGAAGTTCGGTTCTGCCTGAACGATCGCTTCGAGACCATGGGCGACAGCCGAGCCCGGCTCGGCGATGCCGCGCCAGTCGCGGGCGACGGCAGCGGCGGCCGGTGCCGAATCAGGCTGCGGCTGAACCCGGTCCGCCCCTGGCAGACGCACCACGTTATCGCCTTCCGACCGGGTCGGCTGCGACGGATTGTGGTTCCGGTCCACCGGTTTGAACGGCGAGCGCTCCGCTCCGGTCTTCTGTCCCAGCACAGACCGGAGCCGCCAAATGACGAACACCGCGAGTCCCAGGAAGATCAGGGTCGTCAAATCGAAAGAATCCTGCATCACCGATCCGATCGTGGCCGTCGCACGACATGCTTGTTCGAGGGGGCTCCCAAGAATCCCGCCGCTACGCCCTTTATTGGAGCGTTGCGCAAGGATCGAGCCGGAGAATTCAAAGGATCCCGCCCGTGAGAGGAGGGCGCGACCCACGAGGTCACCCTGCATATGGGGCTGCCCGCGCGCCGTATCCAGGCAGGGAGGAGCCATGCCGGAGGCCTCAGGGTCAAGAGCAGACCGCCGACTTCGGAGACGGCTCCGGTTCCTCGACCGGATCGACGCGCCTCCGGATCGCCTCCTCCCGCCCCTCGTCTTGTCCGGGGTGGCCCATCGTGTTAGCGCGCTGTGCTCTCGGCCCCGGCCCTGCGACGATCAGACGATACGCCGCGCAGTGGATCGCCGAGGTGGCCCAGTAGACCCCGCGAAAGAGGACGAGATCGCCATGGCCGATACCCCGGCACCGAACGGCAACGGCGCGGCTCCCGCCGAGGACCAGTCGCCCGCCATCAACGCGTTGGCCCAATACGCCAAGGATCTCTCCTTCGAGAACCCCAACGCGCCGCGCTCGCTCCAGCCGCAGGAAAGCGGCCCGCAGATCAATATCCAGGTCAACGTCAATGCCAAGCAGTTGGCCGAGGCCGATTTCGAGGTCGAACTGACCCTGGAAGGCGATGCAAAGATCAACAACGAGGTGCTGTTCGCCTTCGAGCTGAACTATGCCGGCATCTTCCGCATGCGCAACATCCCCCAGGACCAGCTGCATCCGGCCGTGATGATCGAGTGCCCGCGCCTTCTCTTCCCGTTCGCGCGCCAGATCATCGCCGAGGCCGTGCGCAACGGCGGTTTCCCGCCTCTCTATATCGATCCGATCGATTTCGTGGGTCTCTACCGCCAGAAGGCCTTTGAGGCCCAGAACCAGCAGGGCAACACTCCGACCGGTCCCCTCGCCTCCTGATCCACGAACGGATCTGCCAAGGCATTTCCGCCATCGATCCCGAGAACGCCCCGGCTGCCTTCAGCGTGCCGGGGCGTTCTCGTCTCGGGATACGAGCAAGCGGCAAGTCCACCTGTTGCACGTGAAAACAGCCGCGCTTGGCCTGCCGGCGCCGATCTCAAGCACGTTGCGCTCCGGAACTGGGCCACGGCGCGACGGTTGCCCGGCTGGGTGAATGGAGGAGCTCTCCCGGCATGAAGCGAGATGACAACCGCACGCTCAACGTGAGTGAGCCCCGTCGCGTGCCCTGGCTCAGCATCGTTCTCGGCTACGGGCCGATGGTGCCGTTCGCCCTCGGTGCAGCTTTCGCCTGGTGGCGGCGGGACGATCTCGGCGATGCGGTCCTCTACCTCACCATTCTATGGGGCTGTGCGATCCTGCTGTTTCTGTCGGGCGTACGGCGTGGTGTCAGCTTCCGCACCGAGGGTGGTCCGACCTTCATCCAGATCGCCACCATGTTCGGCCTGTTCGGCCTCGGTTTTCTCGCGCTCCTGTCCGCATCCCTCGGCCAGACAGTGGCGGCCCTCGCCCTTCTCATCGCCGGCTTCACCGCCGTGGCGATCCTCGATCCCATCGCCGCCCGTACCGGCGAGGCGCCGCTCTTCTTCGCTCGACTTCGCCCGCTGCAGATCCCCATCGCCATTCTCAGCTTATGCGCGCTGCTCGGCCTCAAGCTCTAACGACGGCACCCGGCGTCCCTCCCTTTGCCCGGCACGCTTGCCGCTCGGGAGCGCCCGCGATAGAGCCCGCCTGACATCGACAGCCCGAACGCAAAGCGAAGACACCATGGCCAAGGCCGAATCCAAGAAGGCCGACACGTTGAAGGCGCGCCTGCCGCGCGGCTTCGTCGACCGTCGCGCCGATGAGATCGCCGCCCAGCACCGGATGCTGGAGACGATCCGCCAGAGCTTCGAGCTCTACGGGTTCGAGGCGCTGGAGACGCCCTTCGTCGAATACACCGAGTCCCTCGGCAAGTTCCTGCCCGATCTCGACCGCCCCAACGAGGGCGTGTTCTCGTTCCAAGACGACGACGAATCCTGGCTGTCCCTGCGCTACGACCTCACCGCGCCTCTGGCCCGGCACGTGGCCGAACATTTCGACGCAATCCCCAAGCCCTACCGCAGCTTCCGCGCCGGCTACGTCTTCCGCAACGAGAAGCCCGGTCCCGGCCGTTTCCGCCAGTTCATGCAATGCGATGCCGACATCGTCGGCGCGGGCTCCGTCGCGGCGGATGCCGAGATCTGCATGCTGATGGCCGACACGCTGGAAAAGCTCGGCCTGTCCGGCCAGTACGTCATCAAGGTCAACAACCGGAAGGTGCTCGACGGCGTCATGGAGGCTATCGGCCTCTCGGGCGAGGACAAGGCCGGCCAGCGCCTCACGGTTCTGCGGGCCATCGACAAGCTCGACCGCCTCGGCGTCGACGGGGTACGCCAACTTCTCGGCGAAGGGCGAAAGGACGAGAGCGGTGATTTCGCTAAAGGTGCGGGCCTCGCACCCGACGCCATCGAGCGCATCCTCGCCTACGTCTCTTTCCAGGCCGCTCCCGACGCAGAGGGCGACCGGATGGCGTTCTGGGAGCAATTCTTCGGCTCGTGGAGCGATGTCGTCGGCTCGTCCGAGACCGGCCGTGAGGGCATCGCTGAACTGCATGCGATCATGCGGCTCTGTGCGGCGGCGGGCTATGGCCACGACCGCATCCGGGCCGACCCTTCGGTGGTGCGCGGCCTCGAATACTATACCGGCCCTGTCTACGAGGCCGAGCTGACCTTCCCCGTCACCAACGAGGACGGCCAGACCGTGCGCTTCGGGTCGGTGGCGGGCGGCGGCCGCTATGACGGCCTCGTCGGCCGCTTCCGCGCCGAGCCGGTGCCGGCGACGGGCTTCTCCATCGGCGTGTCGCGCCTGTTCTCGGCGCTGCAACTGACCGGGAGCCCTCTCCTCGAGGGCACCGCGAAGCCCGGTCCGGTGGTGGTGCTGGTTCTCGACCGCGACAACATCGCCGATTACCAGCGCCTCGTAGCGCGCCTGCGCGAGGCCGGCATTCGCGCCGAACTCTATCTCGGCGGCTCCGGCATGAAGGCGCAGATGAAATACGCCGACCGGCGCGGCAGCCCTTGCGCCATCATCCAGGGCTCCAACGAGCGCGAGGCCGGCGAAGTCCAGATCAAGGACCTCATCGAGGGTGCCAAGGCGGCGGGCGACATCGCCAGCAACGCCGAATGGAAGGCGGCGCGCCCGGCCCAGTTCTCGGTCAAGGAAGACGAGATGGTCGAGCGTGTCCGCGAGGTGCTGGCGCGGCATTTCTGAAGGCGACCGGGACAACCGGAGGCTGCGCCATGCGCGGTCCCGCCCCCCCGGATCACTCGCCCGCCGCCCCTCTCACTCGGCTGGTGACAGTTCCGTCCTCGCCAGGCTGAGCGCCGCCTGGCGCAGGTCGCTTGCCGGCACCGCCCCGTAGCGTTCCTCGAACGTCTGCTGCGCCTGCTCCCAAAGGGGAAGCGCGTCCTCCATTCGCCTCCGCCCCGCAGTGGTGAGGGTGAGGGCGCGCGTGCGACCATCCGGTCCGGGACCGACGGCGACGAGCCCGTCCCGCGTGAGGGGACGAAGAGCGCGCCCCATCGTGGTCCGGTCCATCACCATGATCTCCGCGAAGGTGTTGATGGAGATCGGCCCGACACGACCTAGGCTGCGCAACATTCCGTACTGGCTGGTCCGCAGGCCAGTGGGCGCGAGATGCTGGTCGTAATGCTGCGTCAGCCGCCGCGATGCCTGGCGTAGGGCGATGCAGTGGCACGGTGACGCCAAATCCATCGTGAGAAATCCTCGATATACGGAATCACGGGGTCCGGGGACGAGATGCTTGTCTAACGAGTGCATATGCGCCTAAGCAAGGCCGACCGCGTCGTGGTGCCGGGCTTGCTCGCCGGGTCGTCACGCCGAACCACCATGCGGAACCCGAAGAGGCCGTATGTCCATCACTGCTCCCGTCGGATCGTTGTCGAACGCCGTCGCAGGGCCCCTCGCCCGCCGGAACGTTCATTACGGCTGGGTCGTCGCCGCCGTCACCTTCCTCACCATGCTGGTCACGGCCGGCGCCGTGGGTGCGCCCGGCGTCCTGATCCTGCCGCTTCAGAAGGAGTTCGGCTGGGACACGGCGACGATCTCATCGGCCCTGGCCGTGCGCTTCGTGCTGTTCGGATTGATGGGGCCTTTCGCGGCCCAGCTGATGAACCGCTACGGCCCGCGCCGCATCGTGCTCCTGGCGCTTCTCCTCATCGTCGGGGGGTTGCTCACCTCCCTCTTCATGAGCGAGGTCTGGCAGCTGGTCATGCTCTGGGGCGTCGTCGTCGGCATCGGCACGGGGCTTACCGCCCTGGTGCTCGGCGCCACCATCGCGACCCGCTGGTTCTCGCGGTCGCGCGGCCTCGTCGTCGGTCTCCTCACCGCCAGTTCGGCCACCGGCCAACTCATCGTTCTCCCGCTCCTCGCTGCCCTCACCGAGCATCTCGGCTGGCGTGCAGCACTCCTGGTGATCTGTGGACTCCTGCTCGCGGCGGGGGTCGCCGTCACGGCGCTGATGCGCGACCGGCCGGAGGAGATGGGCCTCGCCCCCTATGGCGAGACCGCCGTTACCGGCGCCGTCGCGCCGCCGGCCGTGAACGGCTCCGCCCTCGGGGTCCTGGCGGAGGCGTCGCGCACGGGCGTGTTCTGGGTTCTCTTCGCCACGTTCTTCATCTGCGGAGCCAGCACCAACGGGCTGATCCAGACCCATTTCATCCCCCTCTGCGCCGATTACGGCATCGGCCCGGTCCAGGGGGCGAGCGTGCTCGCTGCGATGGGGGTGTTCGATTTCATCGGCACGGTGGCGTCCGGCTGGCTCTCCGACCGATACGACAACCGCTGGCTCCTGTTCTGGTATTACGGCCTGCGTGGCCTCTCACTGATGTTCCTGCCGTTCTCCGACTTTTCCTTCGTCGGCCTGTCGGTCTTCGCCGCCTTCTATGGGCTCGACTGGATCGCCACGGTGCCACCCACCGTACGGCTCACCGCATCCCGGTTCGGGCGCGAGAAGGCGAACCTCGTCTTCGGCTGGGTGTTCGCGGGCCATCAGCTCGGGGCCGCCACCATCGCCTACGGTGCCGGACTGTCGCGCACGGCCTTGTCGAGCTACCTGCCGGCCTTCTTCGCCGCCGGCGCCCTGTGCATCCTCGCCGCCATCCTGGTCATGACCCTGTCCCGTCCGGGAGACCGGCGGGGCGTCTCACCCGTCGCCCTGCCGACGCGTGGATAGCGGGATGCGGCCGTCAGAGGATCTGCAGCCGCGTACGCGACCCGACGCGCCGCAGCAGGCGAACGAGATCGGCTCGCTTCACCGCCACGCAGCCCTCCGTCGGCAGGTATCCCGGCCGTGCCACATGCAGAAAGATCGCCGAGCCGCGTCCCGGCCGGATCGGCTGCCGGTTGTAGTCGAGGTCGACGACGAGGTCGTAGAGACCGTCCTCCCGCCACATCCGTTCCGCGCTCACGCCGGGGGCGGGCAGGGTGATCGGGCGATTGTAGCGCCGGTCGCGCGGGTCGTCGCACCAGCCGTCGTTCCGCCGCGTCGGGCGCAGAGCCAGGGCGGTGCGGGGGCGCGCGCCGAAATGGTCCGGCCGATAGGCCCCGGCCCGGAGGCGAAAACGACCGCGCGGGGACAGGCCGTCCCCTTCCCGCTTGACCTGCCCGATGCCGGAGCGGCCGAGCGCACAGGGAATGATGGAGCCCGCCATGAGAATCTGCCCGCGGGTCGGGTCACCCACCAGCCGGCGGACGCGGATGAGAGAGAGGGTCAGCGGGATCATGCCCGACTTATCGTCCGAACGGACCGGTTCCGACCAGCGCGTTCCTCGTCACGGCGCTCGATGGTCGCGCCGGCGAGAAACTTTTCGAGGCGTCGAGCCGTCGAGAATGTGCGAAGTCTGGCCCCGCCGCGAAGTCGTTCAAGGTTCTGACATAAAACATCCATCACTCTGCTGTTTTACGCTCGCGGCCGACGATTCGGCCATCTCTCAGGTTTTCGAAACCGGCCCGTCCGGTCTTCCCAGCTGCGTGTGAAAGTATCCCGGCCGATGTCGACCACCCATCGCCTGCTCATCTGCGACGACGACGAGTCTTTGCGCGAAACCTTGATCGAGCAACTCGATCTGTACGAGGAGTTCGTCATCGTCAGCGCGGAAGACGCGAAATCCGCCCTCGCCCGTGTGGCCGAGGACCGGATCGACCTCGCAATCATGGATGTGGGCCTGCCGGACATGGATGGGCGGGAGGCGGTGCGGGCCATGCGCCGCAACGGCTATCGCGGACCGGTCATCATGCTGAGCGCGCAGGATTCGGAGGACGACATGGTGGAGGGCCTGGAGGCGGGCGCCAACGATTATGTCGCCAAGCCCTTCAAGTTCGCCGTGCTCCTCGCGCGGATCCGCGCGCATCTGCGCAGCCATGAGGCGAGCGAGGACGCGGTCTTCCAGATCGGCCCCTACACGTTCCGCCCCGGCGCGAAGCTCCTCGTCTGCGAGCGTGGCTCGAAGTTGAAGCTCACCGAAAAGGAGACCGCGATCCTGCGCTTCCTCTACCGTGCCGGCCGCGAGGTGGTGGGACGTGATACGCTCCTGGCCGAGGTCTGGGGCTACAACGCGCAGGTCACCACGCATACGCTGGAGACCCACATCTACCGCCTGCGCCAGAAGATCGAGCCGAACCCGGCCGTTACCGCCATCCTCGTGACGGAAGGCGGCGGCTACAAGCTGCTGCCCTGAGGATCAGGCAGCCGCGTTCGGCGCATCACCGCCGGACGTGTAGAAGGCCGCAATCTCCCGGATGAGGTCGCGCTGCTGCTCGTAGACGAGATCCGACAGGATTTCGTCGTCGTTGCGGTCGATGACCGACAGCAGGCGGATATCCGGATATTGGCCTTCGAAGAAAACCAGGACTTCGGATTGCGCATAGGGATCGTTCGGATCCAGGCAGAAGTGATTGGACACCGGAATTTCCGTCTTCGTCTTGCTTGAGAGACGCGTCTATCGACCGGTTTCATGACATCTGTTTGATCGACGCTCCGTCCCTGCGCCGGTGCAGCGCCGGATTTCCCCCTCGCCCGCCTTCGGCTAAGGCTTGATCCGTCGGAGGGGTTACCTCCGTCTTGAGGGAGCGCACGGCATTGGGGCTCGACGACGACATCGCGATCCTGGCGGCCGCGCCCCTGTTCAGCCACATGGCGCGCGATGCCCTGAGACTCCTCTCCTTCGCCGCCGAGCGCCGCAGCCTGACGGCGGGCGACGTCCTGTTCGCCCGCGACGAGCGCAGCGATGGCGGGTTCGTCGTCATGTCCGGAACGATCGAACTGGCGCCCCGCGTGGACGGAGCCGAGCCCGTCCGGGTGGGCCGTTCCGCCCTGATCGGACAGATGGCCCTGTTCCTGCGCGGCGAGCGCCCCACCGATGCCCATGCCGTGACACCGGCGGAGGTCGTCCGAATCACGCCCACGCTGATGCGCCGGGTGCTCGAGGAATTTCCCGACGCGGCCGAGACGATCCACGCCACCCTCGCCGACGACCTGGATGCGTTGGTGAAGGGGCTCGACGGCGTCCGCGCCAGGATCGATGCGTTCTGACGGCCGATCGGCGCGCTCCGAGATCTGGCGAAACCGGCACAGACGGGCCACAAGCCTTCAGGTCCTCACACCTGCCCAGGAAGTGCCCATGCGTGCCCTCGTGATTCTGTGCCTCGCTCTCCTGCCCGCCGCCCCCGCCCTGGCCGCATCCCCCTGCGACGAGCTCTGGGGCGAGCGCAACGCGGTCTATGCGGAGGCCGGTTACTGCTTCAAGACGCAGCGGGCGATCTCGGCCTTCGGCAACGTCAATTGCCGCTTCTCCGACATCCGCGACGTCCCGCTCTCTGCCCGCGACCGGGCGAAGGTCGGCGAGATCGTGCGGGAGGAAACCCGTAACGGTTGCCGCGAGTGAGCCTGCGTCTCGCCTGACGCCCCGAGGTGACAGGTCGGGCCGCCTTTTGTAAGCACGGCCCTTCCCCCTAACCGACCGGAACGCCGACATGTCCCACGCCGATCTCTCCACCACCATCGAGACCGCTTGGGAGGAGCGTGCCGGCATCGACGTCTCGACCAAGGGCGCCGTGCGCGACGCCGTGGACGAGGCCCTCGATCTCCTCGATACCGGCAAGGCCCGCGTGGCCGAAAAGGTCGGCGAGGAATGGCAGGTCAACCAGTGGCTCAAGAAGGCGGTGCTGCTGTCCTTCCGCCTCAACGACATGGAGATCATCCATGGCGGACCCGATGGCGCCAATTGGTGGGACAAGGTGCCATCGAAGTTCGAAGGCTGGAAGAAGAAGCATTTTCGTGAGGCCGGTTTCCGGGCCGTGCCGGGCTGCTTCGTGCGCCGTGGCTCCTACATCGCGCCGGGCGCGGTGCTGATGCCCTCCTTCATCAATCTCGGCGCCCATGTGGGTGAGGGCACGATGGTCGACACCTGGGTGACGATCGGCTCCTGCGCGCAGGTGGGGAAGAACTGCCACATCTCCGGCGGCGCCGGCATCGCGGGCGTACTCGAGCCGCTCCAGGCCAACCCGGTCATCATCGAAGACAATTGCTTCATCGGCGCGCGCGCCGAGGTGGCCGAGGGCGTGATCGTCGGTGAGGGCAGCGTGCTCTCCATGGGCGTCTATATCGGCGCGTCGACGAAGATCATCGACCGGTCCACGGGCGAGGTCATGTATGGCCGCGTGCCGCCCTATTCGGTGGTGGTCTCGGGCACGACGCCCGGCAAGGACCTGCCCGACGGCACGCCCGGCCCCGGCCTCTACTGCGCCGTCATCGTCAAGCGCGTCGATGCCGGCACCCGCTCCAAGACCGCCATCAACGAGCTGCTCCGGACCTGAGACCCGTACGCATTCGACGCGGATCGGCACTCTCCTCTTTCCCGTCGAGGAAAGAGGGGAGGCGGACGCTCGTCCTCGGCCCTGGCGCGACACCGAGCCGGCCTATGCGGCAGCGACCGGCGCGTTAGATCTCCAATCCGATGCAGACCGTCCCGGATGAGGCGTTGCCAACGATGATCGAGCCTGCCCACTCCACCCGTGGCTTTCAGCTCGACGTGCTGGAGCGCAAGGTCCCTACGCCGTGCGACATCGTCGGGAGCGGCCCGGCCGCTCTGCTCCTGCCCGCCCTGTCGTCGATCTCAGCACGGGCGGAGATGCGGCCCCTGGCCAAGATCCTGGGCCACGACTACCGCTGCCTCATTCCCGACTGGCCCGGCTTCGGCAACCATCCGCGATCCCGCATCGCCATGGAGCCGGAGACTTTCCATGCCTTCATGGATTCGCTGATCGCAGCCGTGCCGGGCCCCTACGCCATCGGCATCGCGGCGGGTCATGCGGCCTCTTATCTCGTGGCAGCCGCCCAACGGAATCCAGGCCAGTTCGACCAGCTCGTTCTCGTCGCTCCTACATGGCGTGGACCGCTGCCCACCGCGCTCGGTGATGCGCGCCGTGGCTGGCTCTCGGGCATCCGCAAGGCCATCGAGCTTCCGCTTCTCGGCGAGGCGCTCTACCGTATCAATATCAGTCCCCCGGTGATCGGCCGGATGATGCGCGCGCATGTCTATGCCGATACGGACCACGTCACGCCGGGCATCATCGCCGACAAACATGCCGTGACGCTCCAGCCGGGTGGCCGTTTCGGCACGGCGGCCTTCGTCACCGGAGGGCTCGACCCGTTCAAGGCCCGCAAGGACTTCCTGGCCCTGTTCGAAGCCGAAGGGCTTCCGCCGATCCTGGTCCTGCGTCCCGAACGCGCCCCGCGCCGGTCCGGCGCCGAGATGGACGCCCTCATCGCCGCCGGCCATGTGGCCAAGGCTTCGATTCCGGGGGCCCTCAGCCCGCACGAGGAATATCCGTGGGAAGTCGCCGCCGCGATCCGCGCGGGCATCCGTTAGGGGGATCCCGCGGCCGTCGAGGGGCACATTCGTTACGGAATGACGAAATGTCATGCGTTTCGAGTGCCATACGAGTGTCGTTCAGGAACCCTATGGCTCCCGTATCGCTTGCCATTCCCGACGCATTTCACCCTGAGCCGCTGCCATGTCTCCTCTGCTTCCCGCTCTCGCGTCGCTAGCCTTCACGTCCTGCGCCTTCATGGCGGCTCCCGTCTTGGCGCAGGCGCCCACGCCGAACCCCGCCGACACCAAAGCCACGAGCGGAAAGCCTCGGTCGGCGCCAGCCGTCGCAGCGACTCCGTTGACGCCGGGGATGCCGGCACGCGCGCCCTATCTGTCCGACGCCACAGCACCTGATACAGTCGCGATCCTGCCTCCGCCCCCGCGGGGTCAATCGGCTGCCGAAACGGCGGATAAGACCATCTTCTCGGCGACCCGCGCCCTGAAGGGTAGCGCGCGCTGGGAACTCGCCACGGCGGATGTGGCGGACGGCCCCTCGGCCATCCTCGATGATTTCGCCTGCGTACTCGGGCGCAAGATCGATCAGTCCCGCTCGCCGGCCCTGATGACGCTGCTCGAACGCACGCGCCTCGATATCAGCCGGGCCACCCGCCCACTCAAGGAACATTACCGTCGCCTGCGTCCCTTCGTCGGCAACGACGCGGAGATCTGCGTGGCGCGGACCCGCGAACTCGGAGACGCGTTCAGCTTCCCCTCGAGTCACGCGACTCAAGGCTGGGCCTACGCATCCATCCTCGCGGCCCTGGTTCCGGAGAAGGCCACACAGTTCTTCCTGCGCGGCAAGGCTTACGGTGAGAACCGCATCGTTTGCGGCGTGCATTGGGCCAGCGACGTGGAGGCCGGACGCACCACGGCCAGCGTCGTCATCAGCGCGCTCCAGGGCGATGCGGGCTTCCGGGCCGATCTCGAAAAGGCACGGGTGGAGATCGGCAAGAACCTCTCGCAAGAAGGCTTGCCACCGGACGCGGCGATCTGTGCCCGCGAGACCTCGGCCCTGCGCGAGCCGATCCTGTAGGCGGTCACGAAGACGCGTCAGCGACCTGCGACGTTGGCCGCTGACCGTCAGCCGGCTGCGTAGGCAAGCGAGGAACTTTCAGCCCATCCGCCAAGACCGATCGATGATCGAACGAAGAAAGGCCCGACCGTTATCCCGGTCGGGCCTTTCTTCGTTTTCCCGTGAAACGGAAGGGGAGGGGCTTTGCCCCTACCCCGCGCTGGTCTTGCCGCGCTTCCGGCGCCGGGCGAGGAGATTGAGCCCCTCGACGCCGGCCGAGAAGGCCATGGCGGTGTAGATATAGCCCTTCGGCACATGGGCGCCGAAACCTTCCGCGATCAGCGTCATGCCGATCATGATGAGGAAGCCGAGAGCCAGCATCACCACGGTGGGGTTGGCGGCGATGAAGCGCGCCAGCGGGTCGGCTGCCAGCAGCATGACGGTGACGGCCGTGATGACGGCGATCACCATGATCGGCACGTGATCGGTCATGCCGACGGCCGTGATGATGCTGTCGATGGAGAAGACGAGGTCGAGGACCAGGATCTGGCCGACAGCTGTGGCAAAGCTCAGCGCCACCGGGGCGGACGCGTCTTCGTGGCCGTCGTCGGGATCGACGCTCTCATGGATCTCCTTCGTCGCCTTCCACAGCAGGAACAGGCCGCCGCCGATGAGGATCATGTCCCGCCAGGAGAAGGCCTTGCCGAAGATCTCAAAGACCGGCTGCGTCAGGTGGACGATGTAGGCGACGGTGCCGAGCAGGCCGAGGCGAAGGATCAGAGCGAGGCCGATGCCGATGCGGCGGGCCTTGGTCTGCTGATGGGCCGGCAGCTTGTTGGTGAGAATCGAGATGAAGATCAGGTTGTCGATACCGAGCACCACCTCCATCACGATGAGGGTGGCGAGCGCCACCCAGGCGGTCGGGTCGGCGGCGAGTTGAAGAAGCGAATCCACGGGGAGAGAACCTCGAACGTCGTCAGGTCGGAAAGCGGCGGAAGATCAGGATGCGGCGGGCACGATGCCGGGACGCTCCGAAGGTTCCGGCGCGAAGATCCGGAGGGCCTTGGGCACGACCTTGAAATGCGCCGGCGTATAGGTGGAGAGTTCCCCGTCGGTGTTCACCGGACGAGGCTTCTTCGTCTTCACTACGATCTCGGTGGTGTTGAAGGCACGAACGTCGGCGGCTTTGCCCTGGGTGCCCCGACGGAGGGCCGGCAGCAGCGCGATGAGCCGCCACCAATGCCCGACCTCCAGGCTGTAGAAATCGAGCTTGCCGTCATCGACGGTAGCGGTCTCTTCCACGGTCATCCCGCCGCCATAGTGGCGCCCGTTGCCCACCGAAACCTGGATCGTGGTGATGGTCTCGGTCAGTCCGTCATGTTCGAGATAGACCGTGAAGGGACGTACCCGCCTCAGGACGCGCATGGCTGCAATGGCGTAGCCGAGCGTGCCCCATTTCTTCTTCGATTCGGCGGTGAGGTCACCCGCAAGATCGGCGGAGAAGCCGATACTCGCGACGTTGAAATAGTAGCGGCCGTTGACCCAGCCGAGATCCACCGCCTGGGGCTTCGCCGTGCCGATGAGCTCGGCGGCTTCCACCGGGTCGGTGGGCAGGCCGAGGGAGCGGGCGAGGTCGTTGGCGGTGCCGAGCGGCAGGATCCCCAACGGTAATCCGGTCTCGACCAGAGCGGGGGCGGCCGAATTCATGGTGCCGTCGCCACCGCCGAGGATGACGAGATCGCACTCCTTCGCGTGACGCTTGATCACTGCCGTGCAATCGGGATCGCCCGGCGGCTCGAAGGGCTCGATGCCGGCGGCGCGCAGGGAATCGCGCACGGCGTCGAGGGAAAACGAGCCGTTCCGAGCGTTCGGATTGACGAGAAGGAGGGCCCGGCGAGTGGATGCGGCACTCATGAGGCCACCTCCGAAAACGAGCATCCCGAGATGCCGCAAAAGATCATCGATACAACCACGTGTGTCAGAACCCCCCGGTGCGTTCGCGCCGCGTCAGCGCAAAGGCAGAGAAGGAGTCCGACATCGCGGCCGACGCCTCGGCCGCCAGAGGGGCCCGGACCCGTCAAGCTCTCAAGAGGTGGGCGCTTCCGCGAGGATGGCAAGAGGTCATGCCCAGGAGATCGGCTTCAGGAGATCGGCGGCAACGCCCCGGGGACAGGATACTCCCTGGGAGAAAGCGTGCCTGCAACTTCGGCGGAGAATGCCCGCCAACCGTTGGGAACAACGGGCATAGCGCGGGGAACGAGGGCTGACCCGACCGGTCGGCGCGGCGGTATGCTAGGTCTCTTGCCGGGGCGAGGTCCTTTGGCGAACGACCCGGTTCGACGCGGGCAACCGAACACCCGACCCTGACGTTTCCCTTCGACGTTTTCCTTCGGCCGGGCGCTCTGATGCGGTCGTGCCCACCTTCCACGTCGTTCGCGACAGCGGTGAGATGCCATGCACCACGGATTGTTCTCCACCTGCTCGGCCGCCCTTCTCGTGGCCCTGGTCTCTACGGTCAGCGCCGAGGCGCAGGGGCGCCCGGCCTGGGTCGACCCCCCGGCCAAGGCCGATGTGAAGCCCGAACCCAAGAGTGAGGCGAAACCTGTCTCCCCTCAGGCGGTGCAGGAGGCCCCCCAGAGCAGTCCGGCTCAGGCGGCGAAGCCCGAGACCACGACGCGCGCCGCATCCGTCGCGGAGAGAGGCGCGGAGGCACCGCGGCGGGCTCGTCGTGGCACCCGCCACGCCGAGACCAGGCATTCCCCCCGCCGGCTCTCGCAAGTTCCGCCGAATGCGCTTCCCCTCACCGTCTCCCCCGGCGCACCGCCCCCGAGCTTGGCGATGGCCTCCGAGGATCGCTTTCCCGAATGGGCACGCAAGGCCCAAAGGCTGAACGAGGATTATCTCGACGCGATCTCTGAGCCCGGCGATGGCATGGTCGCCGCAGCACCACGCTTCTACGCCGATCATGTCCGCTTCCACGGTCGCACCCTGTCGCTGACGGCGGTGATGGCGGAGAAGCGCCGCTTCGTCCGACGCTGGCCGGACCGCCGCTACGTGGTGCAGGACGGCTCCCCGCGCACGGCCTGCAGCGTCAACACGAGCAGCTGTATCGTGCGCTCGACCTTCGATTTCCGTGCCGCGAATCCAAGGAACGGTGCCCGCTCGCAGGGCGTGGCGGAACTGACCCTCGAGATTTCGTTCGCCGGATCACGCCCGGTGATCGTGTCTGAGTCGAGCCGCGTCCTGCGCCGCTTCGCACCTGGACCGCTGAGTGCGGCCGTATCGACACGGCATGGTGCCTGAGCCACAGTCGAACCAATGATCGCGACCGCCCCAAAGACACGCGCAACGGACACGTCACGCGCCGCCGACAAGACGCGCGCCACCGGCAAGGCTTCGAAAACGAATCCGTCCGACGAGGCCGAGGCTCCGGCCATTGTCGCTGCTCGGGCTGCCCGAGAGGCAGTCAGATCCCTGATCGATGCGGAGATCCGGCGCCAGAACGCTTTCCCGGTGGCCCGGCGGACGCTTCAGCTTTTGGCTGAGGCCGTGGTCGAGCCGACATCCGCTCCGCCCTTCTACCGAATCGTCAACCGTTCCGGGATACCTCGGCAGGGCGAGACCGGCCCCCTGACCTTATCGGAGCTGTTCGCCGAATTGCGGGAGCGTCATGGGGCACTGTTCGTGCCGGTGCCACCCGAACCCGTGGCGGACGTGCCGCCCGAGCCCACCGCATCGGACGAGATCAAGGCAGCCACGTCCCGGTTCGTGGAAACGCAGTCTGAGCTGGCCCGCTCCGTGATGGCCCGTTCGGTCGCCAGGGGAAGGTCCGCCGCGGCTGCGGTCTCGGCGACCCTGGCGGGCACTTTGAGCAACGTCCGCCACTCCCTGGCCGATCGCCCGAGCGACGGGCAAGGCGCCGGGCCGCAACCGAGTCTGCGCGAGCGCGGCATGCGCATCGGGGCCTCCTTCGGCGACAGGGCCCGCGAGACCGTCGCCATCGCTCGTGAGCGTCTCTCGGGCCTCGCTGCAAAGAACGGCACGACGTCTCCTCTGGCGACCCCAGGCCAAGGAGCGCAACCAGCCCGCTGGCCCGGGCTGCTCGCCCGCGCCGGTGACCGGGTCCGTCGCCTTCGGCGGGATGACGGCACGATCCTGACCCGGCCGAGCGTGCTCGCAGGCGCGGGACTGCTTGGCAGCCTCGCCCTCATCTTGCTCCTCACCCAGGGCGGTGGGGAAGACAGGCCGGCCTCCGCACCGGATGCGGAAGCTCCGCGCCAGGAAACGAAGGCACAGGATTCGGCCCCGCCGACGCAGCCGCCCCAAACGCAGCAGGCGCAGAACCAGCCATCCACCATGACCAACCCGCGTGAGACCGTTACGCCGGCGACGCCCCCCGGGATTCCCGCGGAAGAGCCGAGCCCGCCCTCGGCCGAGGAGAGCCGGGCCAATCCCCCACAGCCGTCCAATGCCGTCACCGGCAAGACCGAAGTGATCGACACCGCAACCCTGCGCGTCGGCGGCAAGCTCGTTCGCTTGTTCGGTGTGGAATGGGTCCGTGGCGGGCAGCCGGAGGAACTGACCCGCTACCTCGCCGGCCGTCCGGTAACGTGCCAGCCGGTCGCCGGAAGTGCGGCCTATCTCTGCGCGGTGGAAAGCCGCGACCTGTCCGAAGTCGTGCTCTTCAACGGCGGAGGCCGGGCCTCTTCGGAGGCGACGCCCGATCTCGTCGCCGCCGAAGACCGTGCGCGGACGGAGCGCCTCGGAGTTTGGGCGCGCTGACGCGAGGATGATTCACCTTGCATAGGGGAAGACGCTCGGCCTCAATGCCCTTCCTTGAAGGGATGTGGGGACAGGCATGGATCTCTCGATCGGGTTGAGCGTGATGGCGGTGGCGCTCGTGATCCTGGTGGTCGTCACCCTCGCCATCGGCATCAACGTCATCCCGCAGGGCCACGTCTACACGGTGGAGCGGTT
Source organism: Methylobacterium sp. WCS2018Hpa-22 (assembly GCF_031843785.1). NCBI lineage: Bacteria > Pseudomonadati > Pseudomonadota > Alphaproteobacteria > Hyphomicrobiales > Methylobacteriaceae > Methylobacterium > Methylobacterium sp. WCS2018Hpa-22. Next base: position 155,011 of record NZ_JAVTJA010000010.1, on the reverse strand, counting down.
CGGCCGGTACTCGCGCACCCTGGAATCCGGGCTCGGCCTGATCGCACCGTATGTGGAGCGGATCGGCCGGCGCGTGAACGTGATGGAGCAGGTCATCGAGGTGCCGAGCCAGGAGGCCTTCACCCGCGACAATGCGGGGGTGAAGATCGACGCGGTGGTGTTCTACCAGGTGCTCGACGCGGCCAAGGCGTCCTACGAAATTTCGAACCTCGAAACCGCGATGATGACGCTGACGATGACCAACATCCGCACCGTCGTCGGCTCCATGGATCTCGACCAGCTGCTGTCGCACCGTGACGAGATCAACGAGCGCCTGCTCCATGTCATGGACGCGGCCTCCTCGCCCTGGGGCGTGAAGATGACTCGCATCGAGATCAAGGACATCCTGCCGCCCGCCGATCTCGCCGGCGCCATGGCGCGCCAGATGAAGGCCGAGCGCGAGAAGCGTGCCTCCGTACTCGAAGCCGAGGGCCATCGGCAGGCCGATATCCTGCGCGCCGAAGGGCGTAAGCAATCCGCCATCCTCGAAGCCGAGGGCCGGCGCGAAGCTGCCTTCCGCGACGCGGAGGGGCGCGAGCGCAGCGCCGAGGCGGAGGCGCGCGCAACCGGCCTCATCAGCGCGGCCATCTCCGAGGGCGATCTGGCGGCGGCAAATTTCCTGGTGGCCGAGAAATACGTGGACGCGATCAAGGCCCTGGCCACAGCACCGAACCAGCGGGTGGTGGTGGTGCCGATCGAGGCGGCCTCCCTCGCGGGCACCCTGGGTGGCATCGCCGAGATCACCCGTAGCGTGTTCGGCGAGGGAGCGGCGCAGACGCGCAAGAGCTCCGGCCTCCCGCCCAAGGTCGGGCCGAGCAGCGGAAGCTCCTCGTGAACCTCGACATCCTGAGCGCTTTGGGGCCGGTCTGGACCTGGGTCCTGATCGGGCTGATCCTGATGGGAGCGGAGCTCGCGATCTCGGGCGTGTTCCTGGTCTGGCTCGGCATCGCGGCCATGATCACGGGGCTTGAGACAGCCCTCGTGCCCATGCCCTGGCAGGCTCAGATCCTGTTCTTCGCCGGCCTCTCGGTGGGGCTCGTCATCCTCGCGCAGAAGCGGATGGCCGGACGGCCCAACAGCCTCAATCGGGGTGCGAACGGGCTGATCGGCCAGGAGTTTCGCCTCGATACCGCCATTACCGAAGGGTTCGGGCGGATCAGGGTGAACGACACCGTGTGGCGCGTCTCCGGTGCCGACGCACCGGCCGGCACCCGGATCCGGGTCACCGGCATCGAGGGAACCGTCCTCATCGTAACGACGGCCTGACAGCCGGAGGAAGACTCCTCCGGCTTCGCTCGGGCAGGTTCAGGCGACGCTGATATCGACCTGGATGTTGCCGCGAGTGGCGTGGGAATAGGGGCACACCACATCGGCGCGCTTCACCAGATCCTCGGCCTTGTCCCGCTCGATGCCCGGCAGGGTGGCCTTGAGGGTGACGACGAGACCGAAGCCCTCGCCGTCGTCACGCGGGCCGATGCCGACGGAGGATTCGACCTTGGCGTCCTCGGGGATCTTCACCTTGTCCTTGGCGGCGACGAACTTGATCGCGCCGAGGAAGCATGCGGCATAGCCGGTGGCGAAGAGCTGCTCGGGATTGGTGCCGTTGCCGCCGCCACCACCGAGTTCCTTCGGCGTCACGAGGGTGACATCGACGGCCTTGTCGTCGGTGGAGGCCGAACCTTCACGGCCGCCGGTGGCGTGGGCATGAGCGGTGTAGAGAGCCTTCATCGGAGGTACTTTCTGCTGGGTATGAAATAGGGATTGCGTCTGGAACTGGGGTTCGGCGAGGCTTCGTTCCTTTATCGAGGAAATTTTCGCCACCACTGATCCTCGGGTGAACGAAACTCGGTTGCGCGCAACTGATATTCCATATGGCACCAAACCCGATTGCGCGCAACCATGATGCGGAATTACCGCGAACGTTGGTGACCATTCCGCATTATCAATTAGATAGGGTACTCGGCTTGGACCCGACACCGTACCCGACCGACATGAAGGAGGCCGCACGAATGGCGGGCCGGACCACCACGCAGACCTCTGAATCCCAGGACGTCCCGGTCGCCGAAAGGGGGGTCGACGGCCAGCTTTGCTTCGCGGTCTATTCTGCGGCTCACGCTTTCGGTCGTGCCTACCGTGCCCTGCTGGCCGCCCATGATCTGACCTACCCGCAGTACCTCGTCCTCCTCGTCCTCTGGGAACAGGAGGGGCTGACGGTGAAGGAGATCGGCACGCGCCTGTTCCTCGATTCCGGAACGCTCACGCCCCTTCTCAAGCGGCTGGAGACATCGGGCCATGTCCGCCGCGCCCGCGACCGGGCCGATGAGCGCCAAGTGAGCATCTTCCTGACGCCGAAGGGCCGTGAACTGCAGGGGCGGATGGATTGCGTGCCCGGCCTCGCCGGCGCCTTGACGGGAATGTCGGAGGAGGCACGGCACGCGCTCCTCGAATCCCTCGTGATGCTGCGCGGCGCGCTTCACGACAACGTGGCCGACGCCATGGCGGAAACCGCTGTCTCCGAGCGAGGGGCAAGGGCATGAAAAAGGCCGCCTCCCCGGCGGGGAAGCGGCCTCTCGATCGCTGATTCCGATCCGGCGGAGGATCGAGGAACGCTCTCAGTTCTGGGTCTTGAGGTAGGCGATCACGTCAGCGAGCTTCTTGTCGTCCTTGAGGCCGGGATAGACCATCTTGTTGCCGGGCACCTTCGCCTTCGGGTCCTTCAGCCACTCCTTGAGGTTCGCCTCGTCCCAGGTGATGCCCGAGCCCTTGAGAGCGGCCGAGTAGCTGTAGCCCTCGTAGGTGCCGGCCTTGCGGCCGACGACGCCCTTCAGATCGGGGCCGACGCCGTTCTTCACGAAATTGTGGCAGGCCTTGCAAGGCGCGAAAGCCTTCTCGCCCGCTGCTGCGTCGCCGGCTTCCTGAGCCTGGGCGGAGATCGGGAGCATGAGCGCGAGGGCGGCGCCGAGGATGAGGTGACGCATTATGATTTTTCCTCCATTGGGCAGCATGAGCCAGCCGAGCTTATGGCAGAGCTTTTGGTTTTAGAACAGATCGAGACTGGGAACGTTCCAAACTCGCCTCGCGGTCCGTGCGGCGAAACGAAGCCGACACCTCTCCATTTCGCCTTCAGACAACGTCGACACACCCGATCCTGATGCATCGAAACCGGTTATCGTTTAGATATCTTCCAATTCCATTGTCCTGAACGGTTCAAGGCTCGTTTTTAGTCCTTCCAAGCTGAGCGGTGGCTGAAGACAGGCCGATCCATCGAGGAGCGCCCGCCCCATGTCGATCGCCTTCCCCACCCCCGATCCCGATATTCTCGCTCGCCGCGAAACGATCATCGCCGGCCTGCGCCCCCTCGTCGCGGCGGAGGCCCTGATCGTGACCGAGGATGAGCGCCGTGCCTTCGAGACCGATGGGCTGACGGCCTACCGCAAGATGCCACTCGCGGTGGTCCTGCCCTCGACCACGGCCGAGGTCTCTGCCGTGATGGCCTATTGCCACGCCAACGGCGTGCGGGTGGTGGCGCGCGGCGCCGGCACCTCCCTCGCCGGCGGAGCGATCGCCCAGGAAGACGCGATCATCCTCGGTGTCGCCAAGATGACCCGCGTCCTGGACGTTGATTTCGAGAACCGGGTGGCCAGGGTCGAATCGGGCCTCACCAACCTCGCCATCTCGGGGGCGGTCAGCCATGAAGGGTTCTTCTACGCGCCGGACCCGTCGAGCCAGCTCGCCTGCACTATTGCCGGCAACATCGCGATGAATTCGGGCGGCGCGCATTGCCTGAAATACGGCGTGACCACCAACAACCTCCTCGGTGTCACCCTGGTGATGAGCGACGGCACCGTGGCAGAGATCGGCGGCGCACATCTCGACAGCGCCGGCTACGATCTCCTCGGCCTGATCTGCGGCTCGGAAGGACAGCTCGGCATCGTCACCGAAGCGACGGTGAGGATCCTGCGCGCGGCCGAGGGCGCGCGCCCGGCCCTGGTCGGCTTCTCCTCGGTGGAGGATGCGGGCGCCTGCACCGCCGCGATCATCGCCGCCGGCATCATCCCGGTAGCCATGGAATACATGGACCGTGAGGCGATCCTCATCACCGAGGATTTCGCGCAGGCCGGATATCCGCGTGACGCCGAAGCGATGCTGATCATCGAGGTCGAAGGATCGGACGAGGAATGCGAGGCGATGCTGGCCCGGATCGAGGCGATCGCCCGCGACTACCGGCCGACCAGCATCAGGGTCTCGAAATCCGAAGCCGAGAGCGCCGCGATCTGGAAGGGACGCAAATCCGCCTTCGGTGCCACGGGCCGCATCTCGGATTACATCTGCATGGACGGCACGATTCCCACCGGGCAATTGCCGCTGGTGCTGGAGCGCATCGGCGCGATCTGCGCCGACAAGGGTCTTCGCGTCGCCAACGTCTTCCATGCTGGCGACGGCAACCTGCATCCCCTCATCCTGTTCGACATCAACAAGCCGGGCGAGTTGCAGAAGGCAGAGGCCGCCGGCGACGAGATCCTCAAGCTCTGCGTGGAGGTCGGCGGCTGCCTCACCGGGGAGCACGGCGTCGGCATCGAGAAGCGCGAGCTCATGCGCTTCCAGTATGCGCAGGTCGACCTCGACCAGCAGATGCGGGTCCGCAATGTGTTCGACCCGAAATGGCTGATGAACCCCGCCAAGGTGTTCCCGCTGGAGGGGCGCCTCACCGCTTGAGGCCAGCGCGCCGCGCAACGCAGTTTCTCGCCATCCCGCCGAACCAGGCCCGGAACGCTAAGCTCCGGGCCGGTGTTTCCTCCCAGCAAAATCGTGGAGGATGATCATGCGCATCGTTGCAACGCTCTCGGCCCTGGCGCTGCTCACTGTGGCAAGCACGGGAGCGGCTGAAGCCAAAGGCTGCATCAAAGGCGCGATCATCGGTGGCCTCGCCGGGCATTACCTCGCCGAGCGCGGCGTGGTGGGCGCGGTCGCGGGCTGCATCGGCGGTCGCTATCTCGCCAATCGCCGCGCCAAGCAGCAGCGCGAGATCGAGTACGGATCGCGGGTGCAGCAGCGTGGAGCCGGCTACGCACCGAACCAGGCCTATCCGCGCCGGTCCTACAATTACTGAGATCGATAAGATCGAGGCGGGCCGCCGACGGGGCTACCCGTTCCGCCGGCCCGCTTCGGCCTATGCGTTCGTCCTCACGGCGATCCAGAGCACGTGACGGCGGCCGCCGGGATGGGCGGGATAGCGGTGCTCTTCGACATCGAAGCCGAAGCGCCGGAGCCGCTTCTTGAACCGGCGGTCCGGCCCACCGGACCAGACGGCCAGGATTCCCCCCTCCCGCAGCGCGTAATGTGCCCGTTTGAGACCCCAGCCATCGTAGAGCCGGTCGTTCTCCCGGCGCGTCAGCCCCTTGGGGCCATTGTCGACGTCGAGGAGAATGGCATCGAACCGAGCCTGTCCCGACTGGATGAGGCGGTTCACATCGGCCTCGACCAGGGTCACGCGCGGATCGTCGAGGCTGCCGGTGAAAAGATGCGCAAGCGGTCCGTTCGCCCAGGCGATGACCGCCGGCATCAGTTCGGCCACGACGATTTCCGCCTTGGGGCCGAGAGCGTCGAGGGCCGCACGCAGGGTGAACCCCATGCCGAGCCCGCCGATCAAGATCTTCGGCGCCGGATTTCCCTCGAGCCGCGCGCAGGTGACCGTGGCCAGGGCCCGCTCCGAATCGCGGTGCCGGTCGTTCATCAGTTCGGCGCTGCCGACCATGATCGAGTAGGCGTCGTCATAGCGGACGAGCCGCATCGTCTCGACGCTGCCCGGAATCGCCGCGCTGGCGATGGGAATCGCGGAATCCATCGATGGGGCGACCTTCAGGGAAGACTTCAAGCTTCGACGCCGAACGCGTCGCAGCGGAAGGCCCCGTAATCTCCGCGCGCCAGCCGCTCGGCTAGAGCGGGCAGGAACAGGGCCGCCTCGTCGGCGAGACGCCAGGGCGGATTGATGACGATGAGGCCGTTGCCATTGAGGCGGTTCGGATACGGCTCCGAGATCATCAGGTCGATACGCAGGGCGGGCCGGGAGAGCGAACGGTCCAGTTCCGCCACCATGCGGTCGATGAGGCCGACATCCTTGATCGGATACCAGCCGAGATAGATGCCCGTCGGCCATTTCGCGACGGCCTTGGCCAGAGCCGCGCCAAGCCGGTCGACCTCGCCGAGTTCTTCGTAAGGCGGGTCGATCAACACGACTCCGCGCCGCTCGGGGGGCGGGATCAGCGCGTTGAGGGCGGTCCACCCGTCGAGATGCATCACCTTGGTGCGCGGATCCTGGTTGTAGCGCTCGCGCAGGAGCTCGGCATCGGCCGGGTGCAACTCGACGAAGACGCCCTGGTCGCTGGGCCGTAGGAATTCGCGGATGATCGCCGGAGAGCCGGGATAGATAGTCGCCCCGTGGCGTGCCTGGGTGGCGGCGACCGCCTCGCGATAGGGGCCGAACAGCGCCTCCACCTCTTCGGGGAAGGGGGTATCGAGACGGCCCCAGCCGTCATGCCACTCGCCTGTCCGCCCGGCCTCGTCGCCGGTCAGGTCATAGAAACCGAGGCCCGCATGGGTGTCGATGGCGCGAAAGCCCGTGGGCTTGGCCTGGAGATGATGGAGCACGCGCGTCAGCACGAGGTGCTTGAGCACGTCGGCGAAGTTGCCGGCGTGGAAGGCGTGCCTGTAATTCATGGGCGCAGGTTCCTGGCCTCACCGGCTCGCGTCGACGGCGATTTCGCCCGCACGGCAATTCTGCCGCGCCACTTCGGGGCAGGGCGTGAAGCCGCGCAGGTCCTTGGTGAAGCAGACCCGCACCTCCTGCAACTCTCCCCGGGTGCAGGTGACCGACATCATATCAGGACGAAGCCCGCGATTGGCCGCGACGAACTGACGGGCGATGTCGACGGGAGCGATGCGGGTATCGGAATCGGGCTTGGCGAAGGTGGCCGGGATCGTCACGGCCTGCCGCGCCTGGGCGGTAGCCTTGAAATACGACATCGGGTCGAGGCCCGAGCAGGTGCCGTGCTTGCGCCATTCGTGGCGGGCCAGCCCCTCGCTCGGAAAAACTTCACCTGCCACGTCCATGGCCTGGCGGGTGGGAGAGCGTTCCACGGAAGAGCAGTCGGACGGGTAGCCCCGCGTATATTGCGGCCATAGCCCATGGACGACGAAGCCGAGGCGGCGACCCGGCCGGCACTGGCCGTCGGCGTCACGCCGCCCGGCCGTTTCGCAATAGGTCGGCGACCAGGACAGGGCCAGCACGTAGAAATCGAACTCGCCGGGCGTGCCGCCACGTCCGTAGCCCTGGGCCTGCGCGGTTCCGGCGAACGCCGTCAGGAAGAGTACGGCGAGCGCCGAGGCACGTCTCACGGACGGGCTTCGCGGCAGGCCGTGGCGTAGGCATAGGCGAGGTTGCGGTCGAGGCCGTGGACGCAGAACTCGACCCCCCAGCTTGCGCCGATCAGGCCGAGACCCTCGCGCACGGAGTAATCGACCTTGCGCTTGATGCCGTCCGAGGTGGTCGCCACCGCGCTGCAGAACCGGCGGGGATAGGTGTCGAGCCCCCAGGGGCGCCACGCGGTCCGCTCGATCCGGTCATAGCCCACGATGGTGAGGCTCGAGTTCCAGAACTTCGCCTCCTTCTCGGCGAACTGGCTCGACACCTTCTCCAGAACCGAGGAATCCTGGCAGCCGGGGATGTCGCCATCGAACGGGAACTCACGCTCCTCGGCGGGGGTGATCTCCTCGCGGCCCGAGCGGGCGAAGGCAGGTTGCAGGCTGCCCGCGAGGGCGAGGCCGAGGGCAAGGGCGGTGACGAGGGAATTCGGGCGCATGCCGGCGTCTTTTCGCTGGAGTCCGTTCATTCCGGGACGATGGCGTCTCGTCGAGCGGTGTCAAGCGGAAGGGCCGTGGCGGTGTCGCTTTCGCTCCGGCCTGGGGCAGCCGGAACACAGTCCGGCCCTCAGTAGATCGGGTCCGAGAGGCCGGGCGCGGCGAGGGAGAGCGGTTCGGCCGAGAATCCCGGCGCGGGTTCGTCATAGGTGGGTGCCGCCGCGAGACGGGACGTCTGCGGGCGCGGCGCCGGACGGGTCACCGGTGTGGAGGCATAGGCCGAGGGCGCGCGGGCGGACGGCGCGGCAGCGGAGAGGGCAGGGGAGGGCGCGCGGGCGACCTGCGGGCTCGTCCGCGCCGGGTGCCGGTTCGAGGACATCGGCGTCACGCCGTAGGGATCGTCCTCCTCGATATCGACGGGGGCCTGCGGCGCGGCGGGCTGGCGCTCCACCGGGCGAGGCCGCGAGACCGGCCGGGGCACGCCGTCCGCACCGAGCTGCGGCGTGAATTTCAGCAGCGGCTGGCAGATACGCTTCAGGCCGCGCGGATCGTGCCGGGCGAGATCCACGTGGATATGGTCGTAATGGAAGACGTTGGAGCCGGGGGCGAGCACGGTGGAGAAGCGCGCGCAGGCACCGATGAAGACCTCGCGCAGGAAGCCCTGCTCGGCCTCGGTGCCGCGCCAGCCGCCCTTCACGGTGATGACGTAGCCGTCGGCGAGCTTGAACGACATGATGTCGACGGCATTGCCGAACGAATGCTCCGAGAGCTTGGCCCCGGCCTGGTTGTTGCGTCCACGGCAGGCATAGGAGCCCGCGTTGATCTCCGCCACGGGCTGGCCGAAATACAGGTTAGCGGCGGGCTGGATCGTGTCGGCCAGCCATGCCTCGGCCTCAGCCAGGGCCGGGCAGGCCAGCGTCATCCGCTGTTTCAGGACGACCGAGCCCTTGCCGAGACGGGTAATACGGTAAGGCTGCAGCATACCGCAGACACCCGGGCCGGCGATCTCCTTCACCGGCGTCACGAATTCGGTGGTCTCCACCAGCCGCTTGGCGTTGCAGGCCTGTTCGGTCTGGTCGCGCCAAGGCTCACGGCTCTCGAACGGGCTGCGTCCACAGCCGGTGAGACCTGCGCCAATGAGGCCGAGAACGGAAAACGCGAGTACGCTACGCCACATATCGGAACAATGGGCAGCTTTTCGTAAAGCGTTCGTCAACGATGCGGAGCGATCGCACCCCTGTGGAGGATTGTGGATGACGAAGGAGGCTGCGTCGCAGACAGCCTCGGGCGGCCCCTCGACCGCGCCCTCCACCCACGCTATCGCAGCCTCACCGATGACCCCGCCGACGGCACCGATGCGTCCCTGGAAACAGGCTGTGGCCCGGGCCTTCGACGGGGCAGACCATTACGATGCCGCCGGAATCATCCAGGCGGAGGTCGCTGGACGGCTGGCGCAACGCATCGCCCTCCTGCCCCTCGCCCCATCGCCACGCATTCTCGAGATCGGCTGCGGCACCGCCTTCCTCACGCAGGCCGTCCTCGCTCGTGTGAAGCCCGGCCTGATGGTCGCCTCCGATCTGGCACCCGCCATGATCCGGCGGGGGCGTGAGCGCATGCAGCATCGGCCCGACCTGACCTTTCTCGTCATGGACGGAGAGCGGCCCTGCCTGGCGCCGGGCTTCGACCTGATCTGTTCGAGCTTGGCGGCGCAATGGTTCGAGGATCTGGAGGGCACGCTCGGCCGCCTCGCCGGTCTGCTGGCACCCGGCGGATTCCTCGCGGTGACGACCCTGGCGTCCGGCACATTCCGCGAATGGCACGCGGCACATGAGGCCGTCGGCCATCGCCCCGCCACGCCGTCCTATCCGACGGCGAAGGCCCTGGCCCGACTACAATTTGCCGGCTGCACGAGTAACTTGTTCCTGGAGCCGGTCGTCGAGAAGCACGCGGACGGCCGGGCCTTCCTCCGCTCGCTTCGCGCCATCGGGGCGGGAACGCCGGGCACCGTCCGTCCCCTCTCGCCCGGCGCATTGCGGACGGTCATCCGACAGTTCGAAAGGGGAGGGGGGGCGATCACCTACGAGGTCGCCACCTTGGAGATCCGGCGCGATCCCTGACATGGAAACGGCGGGGCTCTCGCCCCGCCGCACAGCGTTCCGGTCTTGGTGAAAGATCCGACCTACGAGGCCAGTAAGACGCTCGCGGTGCCGACGATCGTCCAGATCAGGCCGCCCGCGAAGGCACCGATCATGGCGTAGGAAAAGCCCTTCAGAACCATGTTCGTCCCTCTCGTCTCAAACGATCAGCAGCGGTTTCCGCCAGAGGTCTGACCGTATTGCTGGACCGGGAAGTTCTGCTGGTTGGCATTGCCTTCGGCGGCCGAGCTCATCGGGCAGCCCAGATAGGCGGGCGGGCGGCTGACCTCCCTGAGGGAGCCGGTCTCAGTGACATCATAGGGCGAGAACGAGGTGTAGCGCGAGGGGCGCTCGAACGCCGTTGCAGAAGAGATCGAAGCAGCGCCAAGCACAAGAGCGGTAGCGACGGCGGCGATACGGTTCATCATGGCGTTTAATAAGTTCCTTTACAGTGCAGACCAGATGTTTGGCCCGCTTCGCTCTGTATGAAACTGATATAGGAAGTCTTTTTCCTTCATGACGTGTCACGGCACACGAACCATGCGGGATTAAGTGACGAGCCTGCCGATGGGATCGGGCCGGATACGATTCAGCGCGCAACGGCGTAGAGCCGGGGCCCGGAGGCCTCGCTCACCGTCCCGGCCGAGATCCAGTTGAGACCGCTCGCCCCGGAGCCGGCAAGGAGATCGCGGAAATCCTCCGAGATGGCGATCGGGAGGTCCACGGCCTTGGCCCGCGCCTCGATGCGCGCGAGGGTGTTCATCGCCGGGCCGAGCACGGTGAATTCTGCGCGATGACCGTCGTCGAACACGCCGACGAGGACGTCGCCGGCATGAAGCGCGATGGTGACGCGCAACGAGGGAAGGCCTTTCTCCGCAAGGCGCCGGTTGAGAGCCGCCAGCCGCAGCTGGACCGCCTCGGCACAGGTGAAGGCCGCGCGCGCCTGCGCCTGGGGAGGGCCGACGAGGAACTGCGCCAGCACACCGTCGCCGATATACTTGTCGATGATGCCGCCGCGTTCTGTCACGGCCCGATGCGTCAGGGCGCGCATCTCCATGAGGACCTCCACCACCTGCTGGGGAGGCCGTGTCCGCGTCAGGGCCGAGAAGCCGCGGATGTCGAGGGCGAACAGGCAGGCATGACGTTCCTGGACTTCGCCCGGGCCGCCGCCCTGCGCCAGATCCTCGGCGACGGCGGCCGGGACGAACCGGGTGAGAATCAGGCGCTCTCGCTCCAGCCGGAACGTCGCCGCCACCGCCCAGGTCAGCCGTCGCACACCGTCGAGGACCACGAGGCTGGCGACCATGAAGGTGAGAAGCCCTGGAACTTCCTCGTCGAGGGTGACGTGCGGTCCGAGATGATGGCTCTCGGGCGAGAGATAGACGAACAGGATGGCGCCGCCCCACCCCGCCGTCACCAGACCGGCGAAGAGGCAGGTGTGCCAGACGCGCATGGTGAGCGCGGTCTGCAACAGGATCAGGAAGGCCGGGATCCGGCTGACCGCGGCGGCTGCCTCCTCCGTGTCGGCGGCGCCCAGAAACATGTGCTCGACGAGGACGTAGATCGCGACGCTGGCATTGAGGAGGGTCGAGCCCCAGCCGAGCCACCCTCGGCTCGGGCCCACGGGGATGCCGGTACCCGGTGCCGTTCGCAGGCTGAGCAGCGCCAGGAGGATCGAAGCCCCGGCATAGACGGACAGGACGATCCAGTGTCCCAGACCGTGAATCGATCCGTCATAGGTCTGCGCGGTGACGAGCAGGACCAGGACGATGAGCAGCTGCAGGGCGAAGGACCGGCCGCTCGATGCCTGCTGCAAATGCATGATCGTCGGCGAACGCGACTCTTCCGCTCGAGTCCGGTCTCGATCCCCAAATCTCAATAGGATGTCTCCTCCTGCGCCATCGGCCGCCCCTCATGCCGGATGTCGTCCATGCAGGCCATCGGTGGAGATTGCCGCATGCCGGGCAGCGGCAGCCGAACCCTCGCTTAGCTGGAGGGCGTCCGGATCGCCCTATGTCGGGTCGGACGACGCTCCGTCGCCGCGCCGCAGGAGGAACACTCCCTGCGCGCCGAACAGGTTCCAGACCCACCACGGCATGGAGATCCGCATCGGCCGGCCGCGCGCGTCGAGCGCAGTGGCCTTCTCGATCTCGGCCCCCACGGTCCGGCATAGGCCGACGAAGTCGCGGATGGTGCAATGGTGGATGTTCTGGGTCTCGTACCACTCCTCCGGCATCAGCTCGGTCACCGGCATCCGGCCCCGGAAGGCCAGTTCCGACCGGACCCGCCAATGGCCGAAATTCGGGAACGAGATCACCACCTGCCGGCCGATCCGCAGCAGGTGTTCCAAGACGATGCGCGGGTTGCGCGTCGCCTGGATGGTCTGGGACAGGACCACCACGTCGAAGGCGTCGTCGGGGTAATTGGCGAGATCGGTGTCGGCGTCGCCCTGGATCACCGGCAGGCCGCGCGCGAGGCAGGCGTTGACGCCCTCGCGGGAGAGCTCGATGCCGCGCCCGTCGACGCCGCGCCGGTCGCGCAGCAGCGCCAGGAGCGTGCCGTCGCCGCAGCCGATATCGAGGACGCGGGCGCTGGGCGGCACGAGGCCGAGCACGACGAGGTGGTCGACGCGGGCGCCGTCGCTGCGCGGCAGCGTGTCGGTCGTACTCCAGGGGGCGGGGGCCACGCGACTCACCGACGTCACAAGCCCCTTGCCCGGGCGGCGGCGTCGATGAAGCCCTTGGCGGCGTTGAACATCACCGGCTCGTCGAGGAGGAAGGCGTCGTGCCCCTTGTCGCTCTCGACCTCGACGAAGGCGACCGAGGCCGAGGCCGCGTTCAGCGCATGCACGATGGCGCGGGAATCCGCCGTGGGAAACAGCCAGTCGGAAGTGAAGGACATCACGCAGAACCGCGTCCTGGTGTTCCGGAAGGCGTTGGCGAGCACCCCGCCATGATCGGCCGCGAGATCGAAGTAATCCATGGCGCGGGTCAGGTAGAGGTAGGCGTTGGCGTCGAACCGCTCGACGAAGCTCAGGCCCTGGTGGCGCAGGTAGCTCTCGATCTGGAAATCGGCGTTGAACGAGAAGGTCGGCGCGGACCCGCCCTGGAAGCGGCGGCCGAACTTTCGGTGCAGGGCCGGCTCGGAGAGGTAGGTGATATGCGCGCCCATCCGCGCCACCCCGAGTCCCTTGGCGGGGCGCGTGCCGGCTTCGAGGTAACGTCCTTCCGCCCAGGCGGGGTCGGCCATGATCGCCTGACGGCCGACCTCGTGGAAGGCGATGTTCTGGGCCGAGTGGCGGGCGCCGGTGGCGATGGGAAGCGCCGAGAAGACCCGGTCCGGGTAGAGGGCCGCCCATTGCAGCACCTGCATGCCGCCCATGGATCCGCCGACGCAGAGGAACAGGTCGCGGATGCCGAGCCGGTCGAGGAGCATCGCCTGGCCCCGCACCATGTCGCGGATCGTCACCAGCGGAAAATCGAGGCCGTAGGGCTTGCCCGTTGCGGGATCGGTGGAGGCCGGCCCCGTGGAGCCCATGCAGGAGCCGATCACGTTCGAGCAGATGACGAAGTAGCGATCGGTGTCCACGGGCTTGCCCGGTCCCACCAGTGTCTCCCACCAGCCGGGCTTTCCCGTCACCGGGTGGGTATGGGCGAAATGCTGGTCCCCGGTGAGCGCATGGCAGATGAGCACCGCGTTCGACCGGTCGGCATTGAGGGTGCCGGCGGTCTGGTAGGCGATCCGGAACGGCGCAAGATCGACGCCGGCATCCATCGCCAGGGGTTCGTCGAGCCCGAACAGGGCCACCGGGCTTCGCGGGTCGCGGGAGAGCGGCGCATCCGCCGGGATGCCGTCCGGCCGGGTATTGCCGTCGTCGGGCTTTGCGAGACTATCGAGCGACATGGTCATCAGGCGTCTTCGCGCGTCATTCGCCGATTTGCTTCCGCGGAGATGCGAAGAAACAGCCGGGTGCCGCTCCATCGACGTTTCGCGAAGGTCCATTCCCATCGGTGCCCGACGAAGCCGGGTAGCGATGGGCGTAATGTGCGTATGCACGGGCGTCAACGAAAGGGGCCGCGCGCGAGAAGGTCACAACCGGTGCTCTGGTCCTCGGGCTTCGGGAAACGTAGACACGATCGGCCGTCTCCCTCATGCGGGGTCGGCAAGATCCACACCCGATCCATACCCGCCGCCGGACGCGACAGCCCGCATGCGCTTCACCACGAGACCCGCACCGCCCCTCGACAACCTCGCCGAGCTGCGCGCCGAGATCGACCGGATCGACGCGGAGATGCATGCCCTGCTGATCCAGCGCGGCTCGATCATCGACCGGCTCATCGCGGTCAAGCGCACCTCGGCCAGCGGCTCCGCCTTCCGGCCCGGCCGCGAGGCTTCGATGATGCGGCGCGTGGCCGAGCGCCATCGCGGGCTCCTCCCCCTCGACACCGTGGAGGGGATATGGCGGGTCATCATCGCCACCTTCACCTGGGTCCAGGCCCCGTTCAGCGTTCATGCGGACGTGTCCGGCGGCGACGCACCGATGCGCGACTCGGCGCGATTCCATTTCGGATTCACGGTGCCCTACCGGCCGCATCCCACCTGCGCGGCGGTGGTCGAGGCCGTGGCCGCCTCGCGCGGCGATCTCGGCATCTTTCGCCTCGACCCCGAAGGTTCCGCACCGCCGAGCCCGGAGGCGCCGTGGTGGGAGGGTCTCGTCGGTGAAGGCCGGCCCAAGGTGATCGCGCGCCTGCCCTTCATCGAGCGGCCGACCCATCCCGCCGGAACCCCGGTCTTCGTAGTGGCCAACCCCCTCGACGATCCGGCCGCGGCCCAGCGCGACTGGGTGCTCCACGCGGTCCGGCTGGAGAGCTGGACGCCCGAAAGCGCCCGCGCCGTGCAGGGCCTCTACGGCGAGGTGGTGGCGCGCGCCACGGCAGCGGACGGGCACCGCCTTCTTCTCGCCGTACCGGGCGGGGTCGGCGGCCGGCAATTACGCGAGGTTCTAGAACGGGCCGGTGCGAGCGTGGAAAGCCTCGACGAAATCGGCAGCCACGCCGCCCGGTTCCGGGTGTGACGCAGGGCAGGCGAGGGCCGGTTCTCTCGTCAAGGCGGGCAAGCTGCGTTAGACGGGCAGCCTGAACTCCAGCCGGCCCGCGCTCATGTCCTCCGCTCCCTCCGTGTCCCGTCCCGTCCCCCGCCCCGGCATCCTCGCCATCGAGGCCTATGTGCCCGGCAAGAGCGGCGCCCCCGGCGCGGTGAAGGTCCATAAGCTCTCCTCGAACGAGACGCCCCTCGGCCCGAGCCCGCTGGCCATCGAGGCGATGCGCGAAGAAGCGTTCCGCCTCGCCCTCTATCCGGACGGAAATTCCACACGCCTGCGCGAGGCCATCGCCTTCCGCTACGGGCTCGATCCCGCCCGCATCGTCTGCGGCGCCGGATCGGACGAGCTCCTCTCCTTCCTCGCCTACGCCTATCTCTCGGAGGGCGACGAGGGGATCTTCACCGAGCACGGATTCCTGGTCTACCGCATTGCCATCCTGGCCGCCGGCGGCACGCCCGTGGTGGTGCCCGAGCGCGATCTTCACGCCGATGTCGACGCGATCCTCGCCGCCGTCACGCCGCGCACGAAGATCGTCTACCTCGCCAATCCCAACAACCCGACCGGCACCTACCTGCCCTTCGCCGAAATCCGGCGCCTGCATGCGGGCCTACCGCCGAACGTCCTCCTCGTCCTCGACGGGGCCTATGCCGAGTACGTGCGGACGAACGATTACAGCGCCGGCCTCGAACTCGTTCTCGAGTCCGAAAACGTGGTGATGACCCGCACCTTCTCGAAGATCCACGGCCTCGCGGCCCTGCGGATCGGCTGGATGGTAGGCCCGGCGGGGGTGATCGATGCAGTGAATCGCATTCGCGGCCCGTTCAACCTGTCGGGCAGCGCCATCGCGGCCGGGGCGGCGGCCATCGCCGACGAGGCGCATGTGGCGGCGGCGGTCGCTCATAATGAGACGTGGCTCGCCTGGATGACCGAGGTCGTGTCCTCGCTCGGCCTCGTGGTCACCCCGAGCGTCGCGAATTTCATCCTCGTCCATTTCCCCGACGAGCCGAATCGCAGCGCGGCGGAGGCCGATGCCTATCTCAGCGCACGCGGGGTGATCGTCCGACGGGTTACCTCCTACGGGCTGCCGAACGCGCTGCGCGTCACCATCGGCAGCGAAGAGGCGAACCAGGCCTTCGTCACGGCACTGACCGCCTTCGTGAAGGATGGCATCCGTGCCTGAGGCGAACCCCGTCTGCGAACGCCTCGCCATCGTCGGCCTCGGCTTGATCGGCTCGTCCATCGCGCGAGGGGCACGGCAATACGGGCTGGCGCGGAGCATCGTCGCCATCGACCGCGACCCGGCGGTGATCGAGCGTGTGCGGGCCCTCGGCCTCGCCGACGAGGCGACGGGGGAGGCCGAAGCCATTGCCGGCGCAGACCTCGTCATCCTGTGCGTGCCGGTGGGGGCGGTGGGCGCCGTCGCCGAGGCGATGGCGCCGCATCTGAAACCCGGTGCCATCCTGTCCGATGTCGGTTCGGTGAAAGCCTCGGTGGTCGCCGCCGTCTCGCCCCATCTGCCGGACGGCGTTCGTTTCGTGCCGGCCCATCCCGTGGCGGGCACCGAATATTCCGGGCCCGATGCCGGCTTCTCGACCCTGTTCTCGGGTCGCTGGTGCATCCTCACCCCGCCGGAGGGCACCGACGAGGCCGCCACGGCGCAGGTCCAGGCCTTCTGGGAGGGGCTCGGCGCCATCGTCGAGAGCATGACGCCGGAGCATCACGACCTCGTCCTGGCCATCACCAGCCACGTGCCGCATCTCATCGCCTACAACATCGTCGGCACCGCCGCCGATCTGGAAGCCGTGACGCAATCGGAGGTCATCAAGTTCTCAGCCGGCGGGTTTCGCGACTTCACCCGCATCGCCGCCTCCGACCCGACCATGTGGCGGGACGTGTTCCTCACCAACAAGGACGCGGTGCTGGAGATGCTCGGCCGTTTCAACGAGGATCTCTCGGCCCTCGCCCGCGCCATCCGCTGGGGTGACGGCGACGCGCTGTTCGACCTGTTCACCCGCACCCGCGCCATTCGCCGGGGCATCGTCGCCCTCGGGCAGGAGACCGCGGAAGCGGATTTCGGCCGCAGCCGCACCCCGCCGGAACCGGCGAAGGACGAACCGGTCAACGAACGGTAGGGTTCATCCGGCCGAGGCAAGCGCTGCCCGTCTCTCGCCCACCACCTCATCCCGAGGCAACGAAGCGAAGCGGAGGCCTCGAAGGAGGGCTCCAGTTCGCGCAATGGGTTCTGGAAGCCTCCTTCGAGGCGGCTATCGCCGCGCCTTAGGATGAGGTCGTGGGTGGGATGATGACCTCATCCACGCCAGGCGCAATCCGTAGAACGGCCTTTCAGTACAGCGGCGGCACCTGGACGTTGGGAATCGGGAACGGACCCAGCATCAGGCGGCCGTCGGCGAGGCGCAGGGGCGGCATCGCCTTGAGGGCGGCATCTCCCGCCGCCGCTGGCGTGGCGGCCGTTTCGGCGTCCTGGCGGCGACTTCCGCCACCGAGCAGCTTGCCGACCAAGCCTCCGATCAGAGCCCCCTTCTCCGCCCCGAAACGCTGGCCCATGATCTGACCGACCAGGGCCTCCACCCCGGCGGCGCGGATATCGATCTGGCCGGCCGGACGGTGCTCGTCGTCGAGGGCGATCTTCCCCTGAGCCTGGAGACGGCGATCTCCCTTCGCCAGGGAAAGCAGGGCGATGTCGAGGCTGCCGCCGGCCTGGCGCCAGGTTTCGAGCTCACGCGCCACCTGCCCGGTCCGGAAGGTGGTGGCCCGATTCACCGTGGCGTCGAGCGCCGCGTCGACGGGGGCGGTATTGCCGAGGAGGGGATCGAGGACCGGCACGTTCGCCTGGGTCAGCCGCAGGCTGGTATCGACAGCCCCCTCGGTGGCGAAACGGGCAGGTGTCGGCCGGGCGTGGAATTCGAGGTGCTTGGCCGTCACGTCGATGGGCTGCGGCGCGGCATTTCTCACGCTGACTTTCGGTCCATCCACCGCCAGGGAGGCCCGCGTGAACCCATCCGAGGTACCGTGGAAACTCGCCTCAAGCGAGGTCCAGGTGGCGTCGGCGACGAGGCCGTCCTGTTCCACGTGGAACGGCCCGCTCGCCTGTAGGATGCCCTGGCGCGGCTGATAGACCTGCACCACCGCGGTCAACGGTCCGAGAGTGAAGCGGCTATCGGCCCGTGAGAAGGCGAGGGAGGCGCAGCGCAGTTCGATCCGGAAGGGATAGCCGCTGATCGAGCGATCGGCGCAGGTCCAGTTGCGCCCGGCCGAGGCCTCGCGGGCGATCCAGGCATCCATCTCGGAGCCGGCCTTGCCGCGAATCCAGAACCAGCCCGCGCTCCAGAGCAGGATCACGGCGAGGAGGAGGATGTAGGGCAGGAAAAGGCCGGTCCGCGATGGCCGTTTCCTGGCCGTCAAATCCGGTGCCTGCGCCATCGTCCGCTCGCCTCGATCTCGAAGCCCCGTCGCCGTCGACAGGGGGTCCTTCGTGACAGAGCTTTGGCGGGTCTCAACGCGGCGAAAGCATGGCCGCCCGCCGATTCAGGCCGCGACGCCCATCATCTGATCCAGGGGATGGTCCACCTCAAGATCGGCCACGATCTCGCAGCGCTCGGCCTCATCCTCGGCGAGGCGGTGAACATGCATCTCGTTCGCGCCGCCATGGCGCGCACGGGCGATCCAGTTGCGGGTGAGCCGTTCGCGCGGGCTCGACCCCGCCGCAGTCACGGCGATGAGTTCGCCGACCCCGGCGGAATCCCGGCGCACGGCCATCACCACCGCCTCGCCCATGTCGTCGAGTTCGCGCTCGACCAATTCGTGGATGCCGACGACGTAGCGGCGCCCGGACCGTCCGCGCCAGGCGCTCAGCACCAGGGCAGGAGTTCCACGCAGGCTGGCCGCCGTCCTGAGACGTACTTCGCGCATCGGTGGGATCTCCGGATCAGAGGATGGGCGTCGGTGAAAGCCGTGTTCCGCGCCTTGCGGCACGAGAACGGAGACAGCTTTCTCGTTCGCCCTTTGTTCCAGAATAATCTTAACAATTTCCACCCGTCAAGAGTCGCGCTTTCGCTCTCCGCAGGGTGCCTCCGACCGGCTTATCCACAGCCTGTGGATAGACTGAGCGCTCACGCGGTCCTGGATTGTTCTGCGACGGCACCGGTCTCGGGCACGGCATGACCGCGTGCCGCCAGATCCGCCCGGCCGGACGCCAGGAGGGCATCGGAGGCGGCTTCGATCCGAGTCTGCATCTCCTCCAGGAACGCCGTGCGGTCCAGCCCGGGAGCGATGGGGGGGAGGAACTCGATCACCGTGGTGCCGGGGCGGCGGGTCAGCTGGCGGCGCGGCCAGTAGAGACCGCTATTAAGGGCGACGGGCAGACAGGGCACGGCCAGGGCCGCGTACAGATGGGTGATGCCGAGCTTGTAGGCGGGGGGTGAACCCGGCGCCTTGCGGGTGCCCTCGGGGAAGATGATGAGCTGGCGTCCGTCGCGGATGGCGCGCGCCGCCGCCTCGTTCATGGCGGCCATGGCGCGTGTGCCCTTGGACCGGTCGATGGCGACCATGCCGGAGCGGGACAGGAACCAGCCGAAGAGCGGGATCCAGAGCAGCTCGCGCTTGAGGATATAGGCGAAGTCCGGGAAGGCGGTGACGAGGGCCAGGGTCTCGAGGGCGGATTGATGCTTGGACGCCACCAGCAGCGCGCCGGGTGGGCGGTGGTGCAGCCCCCTGAACTCCACGCGCACACCCCCGACCACGCGCAACAGCCACAGGCTCACATGGGCCCAGAACCGGGCGACGCGGATGCAGGCCCGCTCCGAGACGAGGGCCGGCAGGCCGCCGATCGCGATGAGGGCGGTGGCGAGATAGAAGACGATGTTGAAGGCGATGGAGCGGAGGATGTGCATCGGAAACCCGGAATGATGCTCTTCCTGTAGCGCGCGCAGTCCCGCCGCACCATCCGCCAGGCCCTAACTGCCCTATTCGCCCTCGGCCAGGGTTCCGCGCTGGCGTGTATCGGCGGCCCCGGCCACGAATCCCTTTCCCATCAACACCGAATTGGCCGAGCCCGAACTCGACCCCACCCGCACCGCGTGCCCCTTCGCCCGAAGCAGAGCGAGGGTGTCCGGCGAGAGCCCGTCTTCGGCGAACAGCACGTCCGGGCGCCATTGGTGATGGATGCGCGGAGCGGTGACCGCCTCGGCGAGGTTCATACGGAAATCGATGACGTTGACGATCACCTGCAGCACAGTGGAGATGATGCGGCTGCCGCCCGGGCTCCCAGTGACGAGGACGAGGCGTCCGTCCCTGAGCACCATGGCTGGCGTCATCGAGGAAAGCGGCCGGGCCCCGGGCGCCACGGCATTGGCCGGGCCACCCACGAGGCCGTAGGCGTTGACGCTCCCGGTCTTGGCCGAGAAATCGTCCATTTCGTTGTTGAGGAGGACGCCGGTTCCTTCCGCCACGAGCCCGAACCCGTAGGAGAAATTCAGGGTCGTGGTGGTGGAGACGGCGTTCCCGGCGCGGTCCACCACCGAGTAATGGGTAGTCTGGTCGGATTCGTAGGGCAGCGGGTCACCCGCCTTCACCGCGTCGGCCGGGCGGGCGCGAGCGGGGTCGATGGCGGCGCGCAGGGTCTCGGCATAGGCCTTGGCGGTGAGGCCCCGCACCGGCACCTCCGAACGAGACGGGTCGCCGAGCCAGGTGGCCCGGTCGGCATAGGCCGGCTTCATCGCCTCGGCGAGGGTGTGGAGGGCCTGGGCGCTGCCCGCGCCCATTGAGGCCAGGTCGAACCCTTCGAGGATGTTCAAGATCTCGATCAGATGGACGCCGCCCGAGCTCGGTGGCGGCATCGAGACGATCTCATAACCGCGATAGCTGCCCTTCACCGGCTGGCGGATCACGGGCCGATAGGCGGCAAGGTCGCCCGGCGTCATCACCCCGCCGACATCTCTCGCCGCCGCGGCGATCCGCTCCGCGATCGGGCCGGTATGGAACGCATCGGGCCCCTGTTCGGCGATGGCCGTGAGGGTCCCGGCGAGATCGGGCTGGACCAGGGTCTCGCCCCGCTGGAGCGGTCGGCCGTCTCGGAAGAACACGGCCCGGCTCGAAGGCCACCTTCCGAGGCGGTCGGCGGCGCGGGACAACGAATCGGCGAGCCCGCCCTCCACGGGAATTCCGTCCCTGGCCAGGGCACGGGCGGGAGCGACGAGATCGGCGAGGGTGAAGCGTCCCGACCCGTGGAGGCGGTGCGCCTCGGCCAATCCGCGCACGGAGCCCGGGACACCGACGGCCTTGCCGGTGCGGATGGATGCGCCGCGATCGGGCTGCCCGTCGGGCGCGAGGAACATGTCCGCCGTCGCCGCGGCGGGTGCCGTCTCACGAAAATCGATGGCCACGGTCTCGCCGGTGGCGGCGAGACGGACGAGCATGAACCCGCCGCCGCCGAGATTGCCCGCCTGCGGCAGTGTCACCGCGAGGGCGAAGCCCACCGCCACGGCGGCATCCACGGCGTTGCCCCCACCCTTCAGGATCGCGACACCGATCCGGGTCGCAAGGGCATCCTGCGAGGACACCATGCCGTGAGTCCCGAGGACGGGGAGGATGCGGGCATCGTCAGAAGGGATCGGGGGCAGTTCCGGGACCGCCTGCGCGAGGGCTGGTCCTGACAGGAGCGTGAGAAGCGCCAAGGCGAGGCTGAAGCGATGTCCGGTCATGCCCAATCCGTCATCCGAGGCTCTCCCACGGCATCCTGCGCCGATGCCCGTCACAGCCAACGCAACGGCAGCGGTGCCCGTTCAGGCCCCCACGGGCCGGTCGCGTATGGCGATCCAGCCATAGACCAGCCCGGCGGCCGCTCCGGCAAGGAAAAGCAGGGCCGTGACCCGTCCCTCAACGGCGAGGTTGTGGGCGGCGAGGGAGGCGGGCGCGCCCCGCATCAGCCACGGCACGAGGGCGGTGGCGAGCCCCGTGCCGATGGCATAGGCCGGAGCACTGCGCAGGTTCATCGCCTCGCCGATGAGCGCCATGGCGAGGGGCGGCAGCACCAGCAGGATGAACCCGGCGCGGGCGATACCGGCGGCCAGGAGGAGGAGTGCGTCGGGTCCGATCCCGGAGGCGAGGTCGGTCATCCCCTGCAGGAAGCCGAACAGGCCGAGCCGGGTCAGCGCCTCGCTGGAGACCGGATCGAACAGGATGGCGACGACGAGCACCAGGGCCCCGCAGGGAATGGCCAGACACAGGGCGAGAGACGCCCAGATCAGGCGGCCGACGAGCCGCATGGGACGCGCTCAGCCTTCGTCGTCATCGGCCCCGGCATAGACACCCTCGGCGCCGATCCCGTCTTCCAACATCATCCGGGCGCGGGCACGCAGCTTCTCGGTCTCGCTCTTGAGCTGGCCACAGGCAGCGAGGATGTCGCGGCCGCGCGGCGTCCGCACCGGCGACGCGTAGCCGGCTTCATAGACGATTTCGGAGAATTGCTCGATCCGCTCCCAGTCGGAGCATTCGTAGATGCTGCCGGGCCAGGGATTGAACGGGATCAGGTTGATCTTGGCCGGGATGCCCTTGAGCAGCCGCACCAACTCGCGCGCATCCGCATCGGAATCGTTGACGCCCTTGAGCATCACGTATTCGAAGGTGATGCGGCGGGCATTGTTGAGGCCGGGATAATTGCGACAGGCCGCAAGCAGTTCGGCCAGGGGATACTTCCGGTTCAGCGGCACCAGCGTGTCGCGCAGGTCGTCCCGCACCGCGTGGAGCGAGATCGCCAGCATGGCATGCGCCTCGACTCCGAGCCGCTGCATCTGCGGGACCACGCCGGAGGTCGAGACGGTGATACGCCGACGGGAAAGGCCGAGGCCTTCCTGGTCCGACATGACACCCACGGAATCGATGACGTTGTCGATGTTGTAGAGGGGCTCACCCATGCCCATGAAGACGATGTTGGTGACGGCGCGGCGGGTCTCGTCCTCGCCGGCAGCCACCGGGTTCTGGCCGACCCAGTCGTTCAACCGGTCGCGGGCCACGACCACCTGGGCGGTGATCTCGGCGGCGGTCAGGTTGCGCACCAGACGCTGCGTGCCGGTGTGACAGAAGCTGCAGGTGAGGGTGCAGCCGACCTGGGACGAGACGCAGAGCGTGCCACGACCCCGGCCGGGAATGTAGACGCACTCGATCTCGGCGCCGCGATTGTGGTCGTGCTTGCCGGTGGGCGCCATGCGTAGCAGCCACTTGCGGGTGCCGTCGCGGGAAATCTGCTCGGTGACGACCTCGGGCCGCTCCAACGTGTAGGCCCGCGCCAGATCGGCCTTGAGGCCCTTACCGACATTGGTCATCTGGTCGAAATCGGTGGCGCCGCGCGCGTTGAGCCAGTGCCAGAGCTGGCCCGAGCGCATGCGCTGCTCGCGCTCCGACACGCCGATGGCGGCAAGGCGACCCTTCAATTCCTCGCGGGTGAGGCCGATGAGGGACGAGCGGCCCGGCGGAACGGCGTCCGGCTGGAACTCGGGAAGCTTCTCGATTGCGGCCACGACGTTGACGTCGCGACCGGCGGTGTCGAACGACGCCGTCGCCATGGATCTCTAACCTTCGGACTTGGAACGAATCCGATATAGGCGATCCCGCACCGGAACGCGAATGCGTCCCGATGCGTGCACGGAATGGCGGGGCCTACTGCGCGGGTTTGGGCTCGGCCGGAGGCTTCGCTTCGGCGGGTGGGGTGGCTGTGCCCATGGGAAGCAGCACGTTCTTCACGACATTGCCCTCGGGGCCGTATTCGCCGGCGACCGCCAGGCAGGCCTGCTCCCGGTTCAGCTGCATCTGATTCGACATCAGCGCGAAGATCGTCTGGACCTTGTTGCCGAAAGGTCCACGCGGGCCGACATCGGCGGCGCTGACATTCTGCTTCTGGAGCAGAGCATCGAATTGTTCGACGCCGATCTGGTAGCCGCAGACATTCGCGGCGGCGAAGATATAGGCGGCGAATTCCAGGGCACGGGGCGGAGGCGCGTTGCGGATCTGGGCCTGTGCGAGGGTCGGTGCGAGCAGGCCGGCCGCAAGGCACAGGGTGAGAACGGGTTTCAGGCGCATGGACGGCGTTTCCTCGGAAGCATTCTTGAGGCGGCGCGGATTCTTACGTTCCGCTTATGCTGCCCATCCGAGATAGACCGCCGGGCCGTCCTGTCAAAGCGACCGTTTCACCGCGTCAACCGAGCGACCAATCGATGGGGGAAAGGCCTCGGCTCGCCAGCCAGGCATTGGCCTCGTCGAAGGGCCGCGTGCCCGGGAAATCCCGCAACCGGTTGAGCGGCGAGGGATGTCCGGTCTCGATGACCCCGCATCGTTCGCGGTCGATGAGGGCCGCCCGCGCGCGGGCCTGTGCGCCCCAGAGCAGGAAGATCGCGGGGGTCGGGCGGGCAGAGACCGCCGTCACGGCCTCATCGGTGAGGGCGGACCAGCCATAGCGCAGATGCGCGCCGGATTTGCCGGCCTCCACGGTGAGAGCGGAGTTCAGGAGCAGCACGCCCCTTCCGGCCCAGGGAGTGAGATCGCCGCTCGCCGGTGCGCCCGGCAGTTCGGCGAGGATCACCTTGAGAGAGGCCGGAAGCCGGCGGGGACCGACATAGGAAAAGGCGAGGCCGTTGGCATCGCCCGGCGTCGGATAGGGGTCCTGCCCGAGGATCACGGCCTTCACCGCTTCCAGCGGCGTCAGCGTGAGGGCGCGGAAGACGGAATCGGGGGCGGGCAGGACCGTCGCCCCCTCGGCGATGCGACGATCGACCCGCGCGCAGACGGCATCCGCCGCTCCACCGGAAAAGAACGGCAGCGTCAGCCAGGACGAGCCCGAGGCGCGGAACTCGTGGAGGGCCAGGCTCAGCGGGCCGGGCATCGTCACCGAATCACGATCCGGCCGTCCTCGGGAACGGAGAGGGGAGCATGCCGGGCGATATAGGCCATGACTTCGTTGGCCACGAGCTTGCCGTCCGTGGCGCCGATCAGGGTGCGCCCATCCGCGAGGAGGCCGTAGCCGTTGCCGCCATCGTAGAGGAAGTTGTTGGAAGCCACCGTATAGGTCCGCGTCTCGTCGAGGGGCTGTCCGTCCACGAGGATGGACTGAATCCGGTGTCCCGCATTCGCCCCCGGATCCACCGTGACGACGAGACCCGAGACCTGCGGGAAACGACCCGCCGGGCGGCCGAGATCGGCAAGGGCCAATTCCAGCAGGGTCCGCACCTGGGCGCCCGTCAGCGAGACCAGAACCGTGGTGTTGCCGAAGGGAAGCTCGGTGAGGATGTCGCGCCGGGTCAGCACGGTACCGGCCGGATAGAGCCGGTTGCCGCGAATGCCGCCGCCATTGGTGAGGGCGATCTCCGCCCCCGTCGCCGCCCGGAGCGCATCGCCGACGAGGTTGCCGAAGCTGCCTTCGCGGAGGCGCACGGTCGAGATGCGGCTATCGAGGGGCGTGCTGATCGTCCCCACCGGCACATCGAGCTCTTTCGCCAGCCGGGCCTCGAGCCGCTGTGTCAGGGCGAGGGTCTCGGGATCGGGGGTGATGTCGGCGGTGTCGTGGATGCGGAAGGTCGGGTGCCAGGACAGAGTCCGGGCCTTGCCCGCCCCCTTCACCGTCACGGCGACGTCGATGGCGGTGACGTAGCGCGCGTCGAAGCTCGATTCCGCCAGCAGGCTGCGCCCGTCATACTGCACGACGAGGTCGTGGTCGTGGCCCGAGAGCAGGATGTCGACGATCCGTGCCGCCACGATGGCCTCGTCGGTGATCCGCGCCGTATGGCAGATGCCCACGATGAGCTCGGCCCCTTCGTCGCGAAGGGCCTGGGCCGCCGCGCGCAACGTCTCGATCTCGGGACCGAAGACGAGATCGCCGGATTGCGATTTCTCCGGCGTGCTGGCGAGGGCGATGCCGACGATGCCGACCCGGATCCCGCCGAGCGTCACGATCATCCGGTCGCGGATCCCCTTGAGCGGCTTGCCGTTCGCACCGCGCAGATTGGCCGCGAAGACCGGAAAGGCCGCCTCGCCCATGCGCTGGGCGAAGGTCGTGGGGCCGAAATCGAATTCGTGGTTGCCCGGAACGAAGACATCCGGCGGCGCGATGTTCAGGAGTTCGACGATATGCGCGCCGCGGTCGAACCCCGACATCAGCGAGGGGGACAGGGTGTCGCCGGCATGGGCGTAGAGCATCGGCACGCCGCGCGCCCGCTCGGCCTTCACCACAGCGTTGAGGCGGGCGAAACCGCCACGGCCCTCGACCTCGGACATCAGGTAGATGTCGTTGACGAGGAGGAGCGTGAAGGTCGGTTCGATCGCCCCGGCACGGGCGGGCGCGGCCAAGCCTGCCGCGAGCCCCGCCCCGAGACCGAGGTTCAGGGTCTGACGACGGGTAGGACGAGGCATCGCGACAGGTCTCCGAGGGGCCGGGCGGCGGAGTTTCCACCCGAAATCCAGTGTGGACGCGATCGATGAAGCCGATGCAACAACGGGGCACCGGTTCCGGCATCAGGCCGGAACGCCGAACTCAGCGAGAGGCGAAACCGTCGCGCACCGCTTTGGCGTTGCGGCGGATCATTGGCCAGATCCAGGCGCCTGACACCAGATAGGCGGCGGCCGGCATCGGCTTCAGATCGACGGCCAGGCGCTGGGCGAGGCCGGGATTGGCGAGTTCGCCCACCGGGGCGTCGGTCTTCACGTAGACGACCGTCGTGTCCTCGCGCCAATATTCGGGATGGGGGACGAGGCCGGCCCGACGGGCGAGAAGGTCGAAGGTCTCCCGGACGTAGCCGTGGACATGGGCGAAGTGGAAACGCTCGTGCGGCGGCTTGCCGGTGGCGGCCATGTTCGGCACGGCGGCATAGAGCACCCCGTCGGGCTTCAGCCAGCGCGACAGGCGCTCCATCACCACGGCCGGATCGCGCAGGTGCTCGAGCACGTGATGCGTCGAGATCACGTCGAAATGCCCGGGCGGAAAACGCTCGTCGCTGGCATCGTCGAGAACCTCGACCTTGTGGTGCTGGCGGGCATAGGCGGCGTAGTCCCGGCCGGGCTCGATGCCGACCGCCTCGCAGCCCCTGGCGCGGACGGCGGCCAGGAACTCGCCCGAACCCGAACCGAAATCGAGCACCCGGGCACCGGGCTTCAGCTTCGGCGCCAGCAGGTCGGCGCGGAAGGTCGCTTCGCGGGCCGAGCGGTTGAGGTGGTGGCGCGGCGGCCCGCCGGCGAAGGCGAGCTGGTAATCCGCCCGGTAGGCATGGGCGTAGTAATGCGCCAATTCGTCCGGCGTCGGCATCGGGTCGGTGCGAATCAGCCCGCATTGCGCGCAGGCGATGGATTTCAGGGTCTTCAGCCGCCGGTCGGTCTCCGCCACCGTCACGGTCTCGCCCGATCCGCACAGATTGCAGACCGTCGGCGCCCCCTTATAGGGGTAGCCGGTGAACGGCATGAAGTGGTTGAAGAAGTACCGGGGAGACGGCATGTCGCGCCTTCATTGACGAGATGGTCGCTGGCAGGTCTCGTGCTCTAGATAGATATGCCGTCTGGTACAACTGTGCCGGAATGGCGTCATTCAGATAACCGCGCCTCACGTCGGCGCTTCGGAAACCCGATGAACGAACGCGTCGAACCGACGTCCCTCAAGGACCTCAAGCCGTTGCAGACCAGCTCCTCCGCGACCGCCAGCCTGCCCTCCGACCATCCGCCCGTGCGCTGGGGCCGGGTCGGCGTGCTTCTGATGAATCTCGGCACGCCGGAGGGCACGAGCTACTGGCCCATGCGCCGCTATCTCAAGGAGTTCCTGTCCGACCGGCGCGTCATCGAGGTGCCGCGCCTGATCTGGTGGCCCATCCTGAACCTCATCATCCTCACGAAGCGTCCCGGCCCGAAGGGGCGCGATTATGCCAGCGTGTGGAACAACGAGCGCAACGAGGGTCCGCTCAAGACCATCACCCGCGGACAGTCCGAGCGGCTGCAGGCGGCGATGGGCGATTCCGTCGTGGTCGACTGGGCGATGCGCTACGGCAAGCCGGAAGTGTCCCTGCGCATCCAGGCGCTCCTCGACCAGGGCTGCGACCGCATCCTGCTGGTACCGCTCTACCCGCAATATGCCGCCGCCACCTCGGCCACCGCCTGCGACCAGGCCTTCAAGGCGCTGATGCAGATGCGCTGGCAGCCGACCGTCCGGGTCTCGGCGCCGTATCACGACGACCCAGTCTATATCGAAGCCATGGCCACCTCGATCCGCGAGGGATTGGCCAAGCTCGATTTCGAGCCGGAGGTGATCCTCACCTCGTTCCACGGGGTGCCGAAATCCTACCTTCTCAAGGGTGATCCCTACCATTGCCAATGCGTGAAGACCGGGCGGCTGATCCGCGAGGCCCTGGGCTTCTCGACGGAACGGATGCGCACGACCTTCCAGTCGCGCTTCGGCAACGAGGAATGGCTCAAGCCCTATACCGACGAGACCGTGCAGACCCTCGCCAAATCCGGTGTGAAGCGCATGGCCATCGTGGCGCCGGGCTTCACCGCCGACTGCCTCGAGACCCTAGAGGAGCTCGACGGTGAGAACCGCCATTATTTCGAGGACAATGGCGGCGAGCGCTTCGCCTATATCCCCTGTCTCAACGACAGCGACCTCGGGATGAAGGTGATCGAGAACGTGGTCCGCCGCGAATTGCAGGGCTGGATCTGAGACGCCGACACCGCCCGCATGGGAGGTCGGCGGACTTCCCGCTCCGTGGGTGGTCGCCAAGTCCGGATGCTGTTGATAAAGGACGCGGCATCAGGCGGCGGGTGAACCATGACGAGACCGGAGGCAGTCGATCCGATCGACACCGTGCGAGCGGATGAGGGAACGCGGCTCCTCGCGCATTTCTCGCACGGAGGCTACGGCGCGGTGACGCCCGCCGTGCTCCAGCCGGTGGAGCCGTTCCTCGAACTCTCCGGCGAGGATATCCGCCGGCGGATCTTCGTGACGCAGGACGCGTCGGGCGCGGAACTGTGCCTGCGGCCGGAATTCACCATTCCGGTCTGCCGCCAGCATCTGGCGCGGGGCGTCGGGACGACCGCCGATTACAGCTATCTCGGACCGGTCTTCCGGCTCGGCTCCGGCGAGGCGGAGGAGTTCCTCCAGGCGGGCATCGAATCCATCGGCCGCACCGACATCCCGGCGGCGGATGCGGAGGTGCTCGGCCTCGCCCTCGAAGGCCTCGACCTGCTCGGAGCCGGTGAGGTCTCGGTAAGGCTCGGCGACATGGGCGTCATCGACGCGCTGCTCGATGGGCTCAACGTGCCGCCGGCCGCCAAGCGGCGGACGTTGCGAGCACTCGCGGCGGGCCGTTCCCTGGACGACGTCACCACCGTGGCGAGTGTGGAAGACCCGCATGCCGGGTTGCTGGCGGCGATCCAGGGCCAGGATCCGAAGGGCGTGCGCGCATTCGTCGAGGACGTTCTGTCCATCGCCGGCATTTCACGCGTGGGCGGACGCAGCGCCGGCGAGATCGCGGAACGCTTCCTCGCCAAGGCCTCGGCCCGAGCCAATGGCGGCGCCGGGCTCAACACTGAGAACCGCGCCATCGTCGAGCGCTACCGCGCCATCTCGGGCGATCCGGATCAGGCCGCCAACTCCATGCGCGAGCTCGCCGCCTCGGCGGGCGTCACCTACGCGCCGCTGGAAGCCGCCCTCTCCTTGTTCGAGGAACGGACCGGCTTCATGGCCGCGCGCGGTCTCGACGTGGAGCGGTTCCGGTTTTCGGGCAGCTTCGCCCGCAACCTCGATTACTATACCGGCTTCATCTTCGAGGTGACGCGAGGGCAAGGCGCCGCCCCCCTTGTCGGCGGCGGCCGCTACGACGGACTGCTCCAGCATCTGGGCAGTCCCACGCCGATCCCGGCGGTGGGCTGCGCCGTTTGGCTGTCCCGTGTCCTCACGTCGGAAGGATCGTCCCGTGGCTGAGACCGTTCCGACTCCCCAGGCTTCGCTAAGTCCGGGCGAGGGCCCCCTCGTCCTCGCCGTGCCCTCGAAAGGGCGCCTGCAGGAGAACGCTTCCGCCTTCTTCGCCCGGGCGGGGCTGAAACTCGCCCAAGGGGCGGGGGCGCGCGACTATCGCGGCAAGCTCGTCGGCGTACCGGATGTGGAGGTGCGCTACCTCTCGGCTTCCGAGATCGCCAACCAGCTCGCCAGCGGCAGCGCCCATCTCGGCGTCACCGGCGAGGATCTGATCCGCGAGAGCCTTCCCGATGCGCGGGGCCAGGTCGAGTTGCTGACGCCGCTCGGCTTCGGTCAGGCCACCGTCGTCGTCGCGGTGCCGCAGGCCTGGATCGACGTCCGCGCCATGACCGATCTCGATGAGGTCGCGGCCGAACTCCGCATCCGCCACGGGCGCCGCCTGCGCATCGCCACGAAATACGTGAACCTGACCCGGCGCTTCTTCGCCGAGCACGGGGTCGCCGATTACCGCATCGTCGAGAGCCTCGGTGCCACGGAAGGCGCGCCTGCTTCGGGCTCAGCGGAAATCATCGTCGACATCACCACCACGGGGGCGACGCTCGCCGCGAACGCTCTGAAGATCCTCGACGACGGCATCATCCTGCGTTCGGAGGCCAATCTCGTCGCCTCGCTGACGGCTCCCTGGGGCCAGAGCCAGAAGAAGGCGTTGCGCACCGTGCTCGGCCGGATCGCGGCGGAGGAGCGCGCGCGCCTTACCCGCGAGATCCGGGCGGCGATGCCGGCCGACGGCGATCTCGATCTCGCCGGGATCAGCGCCCTTCACGATGCCCAGCTGCCCTACGGCATGCCGGAGAACCGAAGCGCCGAGATCGTACTCCACTGCCCGGTGGACGCCACGTTCGACCTCGTGGACGATCTCGTGAAATCCGGAGCGAGCGCGGTCAGCGTCAGGCGGATCGACTACGCCTTCGGCCCGGACAACCCGCTGATCGACCGCCTACTCACGCGACTGGGCTGAACCCTCCGGGTTCTGCCTCCTACAGCGGCCCCTGCTTGGCGAATTCCGAGAAGACGCCGCGTAGGGTCTTCAGGCGCGCCTCGTAGGCCTTGGTCAGGCAGGCGACGTCCGCTGCGCAGCTGCGCCGTTCCTGCAGCCAGGCCTCCTGGTCGTCGCGCAGCTTGGCGTTTCCGCCCATGGGCAGGAGCCCGCGCAGGATCTCGAACCGGACCGCCATCTCCACGTCGAGATCGTTGAGGGGAAGATGGCCGCAGATCGCCTTTTCGTCGGGCGTCTCCGCCTTCTCGCACGGAAAGCTCGCGGCCTCGGCACCGGATGCGGCCAGCATCATGACCGCGGCAAGGCCCCATGCTCTGTAACGAGGATGCGATGCGATCATGATCAGAATCCCGGCTTGACAATGACGAGGATGACGATGGCCACCATGAGAAGCGTCGGGACCTCGTTGACCATCCGGTAGAAGCGGTGGGTCCGCGCGTTCCGGTCTGCGGCGAAATCCTTGACCATCCGCGAGAACCAGCCGTGGCAGCCGCTCATGGCGAGGACCAGGGCGAACTTCGCCTGCATCCAACCCGACGCGTAGAACCCGCTCTGCCAGACGAGGAACAGGCCGAGCAGCCAGGTGACGATCATGGCCGGGTTCATGATCGCCTTCATCAGGCGCCGTTCCATGACCTTGAACGTCTCGGACTGGGCCGAGGAGGCCGGCCCCTCGGGCAGGGACGCGTGGTAGACGAAGAGGCGCGGCAGGTAGAGCAGCCCCGCCATCCAGGAGATGACGGCGATGACGTGGATCGCCTTGATCCAGGGATAGAGCGTGTCGGCCATGGTCAGGCCGTCAGCGCCGCAATCTGGCGAGCATCCGCTCCACATGGGCGATCGGCGTCTGCGGGGTGATGCCGTGGCCGAGGTTGAAGATGTGCGGCAGTCCCTCCGTCGCCTCAAGCACCCCGTCCACGGCCGCGTCGAGGGCCTCACCGCCCTCGATCAGCGTTTCGGGGTGGATGTTGCCCTGGGTCACGGTTCGCGGCGTGACGGCACCGCGCAGGGCCTTCAGATCGACGCTCCAATCGACGCCGACGGCGTCCGCACCGGTCTCGCCCATCACGCGGGCATGGCCTTCCAGGCCCGAGCCCCGGGCGAAGACGATGATCTTCGCGCCCGGCACGCGGGCCCTGACTCCGTCGACGATGCGGGCGATGGGGGCGAAGCTCCAATGTTCGAGGGCGTCCGCCGTCGCCCCGGGAGCCCGGGGCAGCGAACCCGCATGGGATTCGAAGATCTGGACCGCATCGGCGCCGGCTTCGAGCTGGCGCGACAGGTACTCGATCTGCACCGAGACCAGGCGGTCGATGAGCGCTTCCACCAGGGCGGTCTCGGTTTCGGCGAGCGCGCGGGCGGGAGCGAGGTCGGGCGTGCCGCGTCCGCCGATCATGTAGCTCGCCACCGTCCAGGGACCGCCGCAGAACCCGAGAAGCGTCGTCTCGGCCGGCAACTCGGAGCGCAGGCGCCGGACGGTCTCGAAGACCGGTTCCAGATGCTGGAAGATGCTCGGATCATCGGCCTGTTTCAGGCGGGCGAATTCGTCCCGGCCATGGACCGGATCGAGACGCGGGCCTTCCCCTTCGACGAAGCGGACATTCTGCCCGAGGGCGTCCGGCACGACGAGGATGTCGGAGAACAGGATCGCCGCGTCGAAGCCGAACCGCCGGATCGGCTGCAAGGTCACCTCGGTAGCGAAGTCTGGATTGTAGCAGAGGTCGAGGAAGGAGCCTGCCCTGGCCCGGACCTCGCGATATTCCGGCAGGTAGCGCCCGGCCTGCCGCATCATCCAGGCGGGAGGGATCCGGGACGGTTTGCCGTCGAGAACCTGAAGCAGCGCACGATCGGTGCCGTCACGTCGAGTCATGCGCGTATCCGCCCGGTCCATCTTGATGGGGGAGACCCTCCCCCTTGGAACAGAGCTATGACGTCCCTGCCCCTTCTCGGGAAGATCTTTTGCCGAGGGACGTTGTTTTACCGCAGGACGTCGCCGCTTCTCCCATGCCCACTTCCGAAAGCCCTGCTCCCTGCGAGAGCCTCCGGGGGTGGCCGAAAATCCCTGTCCCCGTCCCGTCTATCTAATAAGAAAAGAGAGATTCCAGGACTCTGTTTTTTCTTTTAGACGGGGGATGACGGGACCGCGAACTTGTCCACACCCCATCCCCGCTGCACCGCCGTTAACGGGGCTTTAACGGGTTCGCGCTAACTTTCGAGAACGGGAAGTCTAATCAGCGACTTGCGCGCCGTGATGGGTCTCCCGTGCCCGAACCCTCCCTGAATCTCCCAAACCGGGATCGGGACGAGGGTCGTTGGTCTGCATGTTGACGTGAGAGTCGACAACGCGGGGGAAGGTTCCGCCCCCGGCCCGGACAGGGGTGCTTTATCCCCACCTGTCGACTCCGGCCTTCAGGTGTGGTGGATAACCCGGAGATCCCTCGAGCCCGTCCGCCGGCCTGGGATGGGAATTTCCGATGAGTCGCAGCTACTTCCATCTCCATCTCGTGTCGGATTCCACCGGTGAGACCCTCATCAATGTGGGTCGCGCCGCCGCCGCCCAGTATGAAGGCGTCTCGGCCATCGAGCATGTCTATCCGCTGGTGCGATCCTCGGCCCAGCTCGAACGGGTGATCTCCGAGATCGAGGCGGCGCCGGGCCTCGTTCTCTACACGCTCGTCGGGCACGACCTGACCGAGCGTCTGGAAGCGGCCTGTCGCGAGACCGGCTCGCCCTGCCTATCCGTGCTCCAGCCGGTCCACGCCCTGCTCCAATCCTATCTCGGCGCGGAGACGACGGCTCGGCCGGGGGCGCAGCACATGCTGAACGCCGAATATTTCAAGCGCATCGACGCGATGAACTTCACCCTCGCGCATGACGACGGCAACCTGCCCTTCGACATCGACGAGTCCGACGTGATCCTCGTGGGCGTCAGCCGCACCTCGAAGACCCCGACGGCGATCTATCTGGCCAATCGTGGGCTGAAAACCGCGAATTTCCCGCTCGTGCCCGGCATGCCGGTGCCGCCCAATCTCGAGAACGCCCGCAAGCCCCTCGTGGTTGGCCTTCTCGCGTCTCCTGAGCGGATCGTGCAGATTCGTCAGAACCGTCTGCTGAGCCTGAAGGCGGACGACACCTCTCTCTATGTCGATCGCGACGCCGTCGCCGACGAGATCGCCGCCTGCCGCAAACTCTGCAGCCGACATCGCTGGCCGACCATCGACGTCACGAGGCGGTCCATCGAGGAGACCGCCGCCGCGATCCTCGATCTCCACCGCGAGCACCGGCTCAAGTTCATCGTGGCGTGAAACGCGAAGCGAGCTCCGTCATGACCCATCTCTGGCTTCCCGAACGTCCATTGGTTCTTGCCTCCGGCTCGCCGACGCGCAGGCATCTCCTGGAAGCGGCCGGACTCGACGTGGAGGTTGTGATCCCGAATGTCGACGAGCGAGGCATCGAGGCCGATTCAGGCCCCCTCGCCCCCGCCGATCTCGCTCGCCGGCTGGCCCTGGCCAAGGCACGGGCGGTCGCGGAAAAGGCCCGCGACAGGATCGTCCTGGCCGCGGATCAGGTTCTCGCCTGCGACGGGGAGGTGTTCCACAAATCCGCCTCCCTCGACGCGGCGAAACATCAGCTGAGCCGGCTATCCAACAGGATGCACTCCCTGCATTCCGCTGCCGCCCTGATCGTACCGGGGCGCGAGCCGGACGTGTTTCACGACGAGGCCCGTGTGACCATGCGGGACCTGAGCGCGGCCGCCATCGACACCTATCTGGCGATTGCCGGCCATGACCGCGTCACCGGCACGGTGGGGGGATACCAGCTGGAAGGCCTCGGCATCCATCTGTTCGCGGAAATCGAAGGCGCCCATGCCACGATCCTCGGCCTGCCGCTGACCGGATTGCTTGACCGGTTGCGCTGCCATGGCTGCCTTGCCTTCTGATCCCGAACGCCCCGCGAGACCCATTCATGATCAAAGCCTTCGTCGTCGGTCATCCGATCGCCCATTCCCGGTCGCCGATGATCCACGGACACTGGCTCTCGACCCTCGGGCTCGATGGGTCCTACGAGCGGATCGACGTGGCGCCGGAGGATTTTGGGACCTTCCTGCGCGGCCTGAAGGCTGCCGGGTTCGCCGGCGGAAACGTGACTTTGCCACATAAGGAAGCCGCCTTCGCCGGGGCCGAGGTGCTGACGGCGTCCGCCCGGCGGATCGGCGCGGTCAACACGCTCTCCTTCGACGGGCAGGGACGTCTCGTCGGCGACAACACCGACGCCGTCGGCTTCACCGCCCATCTCGACGAGACCCTCGGGGCGGACCGGCTCGGCGCCGATGGGGGAGATGTCGTGATCCTCGGAGCGGGAGGGGCGGCACGGGCCGTCGTTGCGGGCCTCCTCGACCGGCCGGCGAGCCGCATCCTCGTGGCCAACCGCACGCGCTCGCGGGCCGAGGCCATCGTGGAACTGGACCCGTCCCGCGTGGAGGCCATCGACTGGGACGGGCTCGACGATGCCCTCCGCCGCGCGCGGCTTCTCGTCAACACCACCTCACTCGGCATGACCGGCAAGCCGCCTCTCGACATCGCTCTCGACCGTTTGCCGGCTGAATGTGCCGTCGCCGATATCGTCTATTCGCCCTTGGAGACGCCGCTCCTCGCAGCGGCATCTGCGCGAGGGCATCGCGTGGTCGACGGGCTCGGCATGCTGCTGCATCAGGCAGTGCCGGGTTTCGAGCGCTGGTTCGGGACCCGTCCCGTAGTGACGCCGGAGCTGCGTGCCCTGATCGTCGCCGATCTGGTCGCGAAGCGATGACCCGGCCGTTCATTCTCGGCCTCACCGGCTCCATCGGCATGGGGAAATCGACCACGGCCGCCATGTTCGCCCGGCGCGGCATCCCGCTCCACGACGCGGATGCGGCGGTGCGGCGCCTCTACGCCGCGAGTGGAGCCGGCGCCCGTCTCATTACCGACCTGTTCCCCGACGCCATCGCGGAGGATGGCTCCGTCGACCGCGCGCGCCTGCGGGACCATGTGCTCGGCCGGCCGGATTCTCTCGCCCGGCTGGAAGCCGCGATCCATCCCCTCGTCCGCGCGGAGGAGCAGCGCTTCCTCGACGAGCACGCCGACGCCTCCCTGGTGATCCTCGACATCCCCCTCCTGTTCGAGACCGGCGGAGAGGCGAGATGCGATGCGGTTCTGGTGGTGACGGCGGATCCCGATGTTCAGCGGCAGCGTGTGCTGGCGCGCCCGGGCATGTCTGAGGCGGCTTTTGCCGCGATCCTCGCCAAGCAGATGCCCGATGCCGATAAGCGCGCCCGTGCCGACTTCCTCATCGATACCGGGCTTGGCCTTGCTGGCGCCGAAAATCAGGTCGACGCTCTCATCGAACGGCTCGTCGGCGCAGGCCAAGCCTGACCGACCGCTTCGTTTCTCCTCGAATGGACCGCACCATGCTCCGTGAGATCGTCCTCGACACCGAAACCACCGGTACGGATGCCAAGAACGGGGACCGGCTGATCGAGATCGGCTGCGTCGAGCTCATCAACCACATCCAGACGGGGGTGACCTTCCACCGTTACGTCAACCCGACTCGGCCGGTCTCGCAGGGCGCGTTCGGCGTCCACGGTCTGTCCGACGCGTTTCTGGCGGACAAACCCGTCTTCTCGGCGATCGTGGACGATTTCGTCGCCTTCTGCGGCGATTCCCCCCTCGTGATCCACAACGCGCCCTTCGATGTGGGCTTCCTCAACATGGAGTTCGCCCGGCTCGGCGAAGGCGGACCGCCGCAGATCGACCTGGGGGCGGTGGTCGACACGCTGCAGATGGCGCGGCGCAAGCATACCGGCGCTTCCAACAGCCTCGACGCGCTTTGCGTCCGCTATGGGATCGATACGACGCGGCGCACCAAACACGGTGCGCTTCTCGACGCTCAGATCCTGGCCGAGGTCTATATCGAGCTGCTGGGCGGCAAGCAGACAAGCCTTGGCCTGGCGATGGTCGAGGCCGCCGAACCGATCCAGATCGTTGCCTCCGGCGACGGTCCCGTCGCCACAGGGCCACGCCGATTGCGCAACCGCTTGAACCCCTTGGACGTTAGCCAGCATGCTGCGTTCGTCTCGTCTCTCAGTGCAAGCCCGATCTGGCGCGACTATGTCAGCGAGAGCGAAGGCGAGTAAATATTGCCTAGGTGCAATGCAATAAAACACATATTGCATTGCAACAGAACCAGCTTACATCTTTGCACAACGAGTCGGCGCGGAGGCGAATCGAGCCCATCGTCGATGCCGGATCAGCTTTTATCCTGCATCGATCAGATCCGCTGGCCGCTCGTCGACACACATGTCCAACACCCAAGAAAGCGATCATGCGATGGCTGATCACCCGAACCGGACACAGGCACGTCTGGCCGATCTCGTCGAAGCCACCAAGCTGACGGGAGCGGGCCGCTTGCAGGAAGCGTCCGATCTCATTCAGCGCGGCCTGTTCGGGAGCCAGGGCGCCAGCCATTCCGGTCAGACGGCGGACGCCGCAACCTCCACGCATTCGGCAGGCGGGATCGCGGAAGGTCTGCACGATCAGTTTCGTGGGGCCCTGGATCAGGTCGCGCGGAAATTCGGCCTGTCGTCGCCATCCGGCGCGGTCGCTCAAGGCGCGAATGCTCCCGCTCCGGCGACGTCCGGCTTCATGGGGTTCGATCCTGCGACGCTGTTCCGGGACGGAAACGTTCCGTCTCTCACTACGGGAGAGGGAACTTTCACCGCGCATTCCTTCGCCAACGAAGCGGGTGCGCGCGACTACAAGCTCTACATTCCCAGCCGTACGGTCACCCATCCTCCCCTGGTTGTGATGCTGCACGGCTGCACCCAGTCACCGGACGATTTCGCTGCCGGAACCGGCATGAACCTCCTTGCCGAGCAGGAAGGGTTCCTCGTCGCCTATCCAGGCCAGAGCACGAGGGACCATGGCCAGCGCTGTTGGAACTGGTACCAGCCCGGCGATCAGGCACGGGGCCTGGGCGAGGCCGAGATCATCGCTGGCCTTACCCGTGAGGTGATGCAAAGCTACGATGTCGATCCGCGCAGGGTCTACATCGCCGGCCTCTCGGCCGGTGGCGCGGCCGCCGCCAACGTGGCCCTGGCCTATCCCGATCTCTACGCCGCCGTCGGCGTGCATTCCGGCCTCGCGGCCGGATGCGCCGGCGACGTCTCTTCGGCGCTGACGACGATGCGTCTCGGGCCTTCGGGAGCCGCCGCCACTCTGCAGGGAGGGACGCCCCGCGTTCCGACCATCATGGTTCACGGTGAGAACGACAGCACCGTCCACCCGCGCAATGGCGAGCAGGTCCTGCTCCAGGCCGGCGTCGATGCGCTCACGCCTTCCGTCTCGGACGGCGTGAGTCCGGGCGGGCTCTCCTATATCCGCACGCGTTATGCCGACGAGACCGATCGTGTGGTGGTGGAAAGCTGGGTCGTGCGCGGCCTCAACCATGCCTGGTCGGGGGGCGACCCGTCGGGCAGCTACACCGACCGTCGCGGACCCGATGCGTCACGGGCGATGGTCGATTTCTTCATGGCCCACCGCCTCGACCGACCGCGCCAGTGAATCGCTGTTAGACCGCTACGTTGTCGATGAGTCGCGTCGAGCCGAGATAGGCGGCGACCAGAATCCTGGTCGCTCCCGTGGCGTGTTCCACCGGGGCCAGCGTGTCGGCATCGCACACGCTGAGATACTGGATCGTGCTGAACCCGGCCTCGATCAGCCGATCGGTCGAGGCGGAGACGAGGGGGGACGCGGCGTTCCCCGCCCGCAATCCTTCGGCGATGATCGACAGCTCGCGATGCAGAAGAGGGGCGATCCGTCGCTCCTGTGCATCGAGGTAGCGGTTGCGGGAGGAGAGGGCGAGGCCGTCCTCCTCTCGCAATGTCGGGACGCCGCCGATCGCGACGGGAATGTCGAGGTCACGCACTGCGCGGCGGATCACCTGCAATTGCTGGAAATCCTTCTCGCCGAACAGAGCGGTATCGGGCTGGACCTGATTGACGAGCTTCGTCACCACCGTGGCGACGCCGGAGAAATGGCCCGGCCGAAAGGCGCCGCACAATCCCTCGCTGATGCCCGCTACTGTGAGGCTGGTGGAGAAATCCGTCGGGTACATCGTCTCCACGGTGGGACAGTAGGCGGCATCGACGCCCGCCTCCGACAGGAGCGCGAGATCGGCCTCGGTATCGCGCGGATAGCGCGAGAAATCCTCGCTCGGCCCGAACTGCGTCGGGTTGACGAAGATGCTGACCACGACCCGCTCCCCCAGTTCACGCGCCCGGGTCACGAGGGAGAGGTGGCCCTGGTGCAGGGCACCCATGGTGGGCACGAAGACGACACGGTCGCCCGCCGCCTTCCAGGCGCGGATGCAGGCCCGCATGGAGTCCACCGTGTCGAACCGGACCGGGGTGACGGGCGAGGCTTGGCTGCTCATCGGGGCTCTTCGGCGGGACTTTATGAGGGGTGTGGATCGTGCCTCGACTATCCCAGATCCATGCCGGAACGCCAGATGGCGCCGTTGGGCGACGTCAGTTGCAATAGGGCAGCAACGACCTGCCGAACGGATCGTCGACGCCCAGTGCCGGCTTGAAGCCGTAATAGCTCGGTTTTCCGAGCCCGTAGGTCGATCCGACATAGCTCGGATCGTCCGGCGCTTCGGTGGGGATGGGTACGCTTTTCGGGATACAGGCGACCCGTCGGGGTCTCGCACGCTCCCGTCGCGGCGTGCTGTCCTCGTCCGCGCGCGGAAAGTAACGCGGCGGCGGCTCGGCTCCCGGAACAGGGCGGTTGGCCTCCACACCGTAGGGGGTGGACCAGCGCTCCCGCGCGTCTGCGGCCCGGGCCGGGCCGTCCAAGACGGACGCGACGAAACTTGCCGCGATCAGCACCCTCGCGGCATGGCCTCCTGCTGTCTCGCGCCCTCGACTCATGTCATCCCGCTGCGTGCTCCCGTCGCCGGAAGCCCTGTCGATGGGCGTTCACCGCCCAACTCCCCGTCCGTGGACGAGGCTCGAAATTCTCAGAACAGGGTGAACGAAACGTTACCGTCGCAAAGCCCGACCATCGAGATCCGCCAACGGGTTGACCGGCTCGGCGGAAGGCCTGTCGATCTTGAACGGCTTCGACAGGTTGCCGGCTAATAGAGCCAGGTCCGGTGTCGTTTCCTCGGTTCGGCCATAGAGCGAGGCGTCTAGGGCGGCCAGTGCCTCGGAGATGACCGGAGTGGAGCGCCAGAGCCGCGCGAGTTCGGGTTCGCGCTCGAAGATCGGGCCGAGGGCAGCGCGGAAACCCAGTCCGTCGCCGGCCTCCGCGTGACGTGCGAGTTCGCGACGCGTCGCACGGTCGAGGCGCAGGGTCCGAGAGCGCCTCGGAACGCCAAAGCCGATGAGGGCGAGGCCGAACCCGAAAGCTCCCATTGCCGCAGCCGCAACGACCATCGGCGAGGCCGGGGCGACGGGTTTGGCGTCCTCGTCCCGGTCGGGCAGGCCGCCGCCGATCTGGCGGGCCGGGATTTCCGCTTCCCGCAAGGTCCGCGAGACGGTGTCGAACCAGGGGATGGAGATCGCATCGAGTGGGACGATCTCGGTGACGGCAGGGCGCACGTCCCATTGATAGGTCGCCCGCGCCACCGGACCAGTCGGGGTGATGATCGTCTCGCGGGTCACGGGGCCGGCGAAGGTGAGGATACCGCGTGTGCGCATGACCGGCCTTGGCGGCAGCCCTTCGGCCACCAGCCCCTGCGCCTCCAGGGTGACGATGCGCCTCGTGGTCTCGCCGATCTTCACCGTTTCGGGATCGGGGCTCCAGGAATCCGTAATCGTGACGTCCCGCGCCGGTAGCCACCACGGCTCCTTTACGTCGGGGCCGCCCACCGGCTTCGTCCAGGTGGCGACGGGCAGCGAGACCGGTACGGAGGGAACGTCCACCACCTTGCGGGTGCCGCCGTCGTTGATGGTGAGGCGGTGGATGAACGGGTCGATGGTGAAGTCGCCCGGATGGTGCGGGAAGATCGCGATGGTGCGGTCGAAGGCTACCGCCACCTGTCCGTCCGGCAGGCGTGTCTTCGACCAGGTGTCCCGGCCGAGCTGGGTCCAGCTGAAATTCGCCAGCGACGGCTGGACGACCTCCTCCAGCAGGATCGCCTGCCGGTAGACGCCGCGAATGTGGAGCAGCACCATTTCCCGCGAGAACGGCGCAGCGTTACCGTTGAGCTCCGGCGTCACCGTCAGGGTGAGGTCGCCGGGAGCGATTTCGGCCTGTGCGGGAGCGGCGAG
The DNA here is from genome assembly GCF_031843785.1 of Methylobacterium sp. WCS2018Hpa-22. NCBI lineage: Bacteria > Pseudomonadati > Pseudomonadota > Alphaproteobacteria > Hyphomicrobiales > Methylobacteriaceae > Methylobacterium > Methylobacterium sp. WCS2018Hpa-22. Next base: position 113,554 of record NZ_JAVTJA010000010.1, on the reverse strand, counting down.
GAATAGGAATGCGCCGAGCATGAGGATGCCACGCCGTCCGTGATCCCTCCCCCCTCTGCGGGGGAGGGTGGCCCGCGAAGCGGGTCGGGAGAGGGGAGCGCCAGTTCCGGAGAGGTCGTCCCCTCTCTCGCCTGCTCTGCAGGCACCCTCCCCCGCAGAGGGGGGAGGGTTGGTATCCGGGCGATACACTCCGCTCACCATGGGTTGCTTCCCGCCGGGACCGCCGTGCCCGCTTCCACACGCACCGCTTGCTCGGCTTTCAGGCGCAGCTTGAGATACCGGCCCGGATCGTCGGGTAGGGTCTGGAGCCAGAGGCGGTCGGGGCGGATTTCGTGCGCTTCGAAGCTCTTCGTCACGCGCCGCGCCTCCCGCTCCGGGGCGGCGGCGACCATGGCGGAACCGGCGCCCGTGCGTCCACGACCGGCTGCATCGCTGGCCGAGCCTCTCGCTTCACCTTTGCCGGAATCCACCGATTGCTGCTCGGCCTTGCCGCGCCGTGCCACCTTGCTGTTGCCCGGCGTCGAGGAGGAGGTGCCTCCCTCCTTGTTGCCGGCCAGTCCCTCACCGACGGAGGAGGCCTTCATGTCGTCGTTGGGATCCTGATTCGAGGTTTTGTTGTAGCGCGAGCCCACCGTCGCGGTGGCATTGGCGAGGCCGCCGCCCTTGCCCGGATCGCCCGGCCCCTCGGCTACGAGGCGGGCGACGAGGGAACGATTGGCCTGCGCATCCGCATCGCGTGGATTGTACTGCAGGGCGACATCGTAGGCGTCGATGGCGCCCTGGAAGTCGCCCGAGCGCGCGAGCGCATTGGCGAGATTGTAGGCGTTGCGCCGGCCGCCATTCCGGAAGATGGCGATGGCCTCCTCGTAGCGTCCCGCCTCGTAGAGCGCGGGCCCGCGCCAAGCCGGATCGGCAAGGATGGTGGCGGCGGCGTTGGGCAGGCCGAGGCTCATCAGGCTGCGGCCAAGCGTCGTGCGCGGCTCCGAGACCAGGGTGAGGCCGAGAATGCCGGCCCCCGCCAGCGTGATGCCGGCGATCCTCGCCCAGCCGGTCCAATGCCGGGGCAAGTAACGGGCGAAGGGAAGACGATCAGGCAAGGAGACACGCGCGGTGCTCATCAGGCGCTCCTGCGGAACAAGGCGAGGGCCGGAAGCAGGGCGAGGAGGATCAGCCAGCGTCCCAGATCGGCGAAGGCGAGCACGGTGTAGCCGCCCGCCGCCAGATGTTGCGCCGTGCTGGCGCCGACGATGTCGAGGAGGGCGGCGGGCCTGTCGAGATCGACGGTGAGGCCGTTGCCCGTGCCGGTCACGCGGTCGAGGGCCGCCCGGTCCGGCTTGGGCGATCCCACCGGCAGGGAATTGGTGGCCGGAACGAACACGGCATGGAGATGCCATCCCTTGTTCCGAATCGCAGTGGCCTCGCGCATGGCGGCATCGCCAATCCCGTCGCCATCGGTGACGAGGACCACGTCGCCGGCGATGACGCCGGCCTCCTCCAGGGTCCGGCGTGCGATGGCGAGGCCGCGCTCGGGATGGGTGCCGCGATCGGGCACGGTGTCGCCGTCGAGGGCGAACAGGACGAGGCTCAGGGCGTCGCGATCCGTGGTCGGCGGGGCGGCGAGATAGGCGTCACCAGCATAGACCACCACGGCGACACTGCGGGTGCCCGCCGCCTGGGCCACGCTGTCGGCGATCTGGCGAACCTCCTTGAGGTGGCCGCCCTCGGCCACGGAGCGCGAAAGATCGATGACGACCACCGTCGCATCGAGATTGCGGAAGGTCGCCGCGTCCGGGCGCTCGATGGCCGGTCCCGTGAGGGCGACGGCGATGAGACCGGCCGCGATGGCCGCGGCGAGGTTGGCCTGGCGCCGACCACCGAGGACGGCTCCGCGCGTCTCGAGGAAGGCCATCAGGCCGGGATCGACCGCCTTCGCCCAATCACCCAGCGGGGCCGAGCGCCAGGCCGCGCGCAGGGCGAGGACGAGGATGACAGGAATCGCCAGGAGCCACCAGGGCCGCAGGATGGCAAGGGAGAGAAGGGCGCTCATGCCTTGCGCCTCGCCACCAGCAGGCCCGCCGCACAGAGGAGAGCAAGGCCGGCGGGCCAGGGCCACAGGTCCTGCCGCAGGGGGACCGGGGGAGCCTTGGCCCGACCCCCTTCGATGGCATCGATCGAATCGGCCATGGCGATGAGGTCGTCGGTGGTCTTCACCCTGAAGAAGGTGCCCCCGGTGAGAGTCGAGATATCCCGCAAGGTCTCGGCATCGACCACATCCTGCTCGCCGTCGGCATTGGACATGTCACGGGGGCCGAGCGCGATGGTGTGGACCTTGACGCCGAGTTCCTTGGCCAAAGCCGCCACGTCGCGCGGCGTGGTCTGGCCGGCATTGTTGGCCCCGTCCGTCATCAGCACCACCACCTTCGATGTGGCCTGCGGGATGTCGGACGCCTCGCCGGAGGTGGCAGGCACCAGCCGCTTGAGGGCGAGGCCGAGACCGTCGCCGATGCCGGTGGAGCGGCCGACGAGGCCGATCGTCGCCTCGTCGAGGGCGCGCGCCACGGTATTGGTGTCGAAGCTCGGGCTCGCGGCGACGTAGGATTCGTTGGCGAAGATCACGAGGCCGATCCGGTCCCCGGCCCGGCGGCGGATGAAGTCGGTGCCCACCCGCTTCACCGCGGTGAGCCGCGTCACGGTCTCGCCGTCGATGGCGAAGTCGCGGCGCTCCATGCTGCCGGACAGGTCCATCACCAGCATGATCTCGCGACCCGAGGCCGGAAGCGCGGTGGCGGGCAGGACGAGGCGGGGGCCGGCGAGCGCCGCCACCAGGGCGGCCCAGAGGGTCCAGATCAGGAGCGAGCGCCTGCGCCCGCGCGCCGCCACGCCGTCCCCTCGGGCGGAGCCCATCACGACGGTGGACGGAACGCGCAAGGCACCGCTCGATCCCATCCGCTCGGGCGGCAGCAGCCGGGCCGCGAGAAAGGGCAGCGGCAGGAGCAGCAGCGCCAGGGGCGCGGCGAGATCGAAGGCCGAGAGGAAAGCGGTGAACCAGGCTGGCATCGGCTCAGGCCCTGATCCGCGCGAAAAAACGGCTGAGTTCGGAATCGAGGGTCTCGACGTCGGCCGGGGAGGAGCGCCGGTACAGGCCCTCCGTCACGACCCTGCCTGCGCCCTTGCTGAAGACATCCGTGGCGAAGAGGCGGTCGAGGGTGGCCGCCCAGTCGCGTCCCTGGGTCGAGGCGGCCTCGTCGCCGGCGAGCGTCCGGGCGAGGCGCCGCAACAGGCGGGCCTGCGCGATGAGGCGTGCGTCCGGAGCGAGTGTGCGCGTCTCGGCGAGGCCGCGCAGGGCCGAGGCCCGCACCGAAGCGTTCGAGCGCGCCCGCATCAGCCTGACGAGGCCGACGAGAAGGGCCGCGACGAAGCCCAGCGCGATGGCCAGCACCACCTCGCCCTGCGCGCCACTACCCGCATCGGCCGGGAGGTGCAGGCCGCGCAGCTGGGTGAGATCGGTGGGGGAGCTAAGCGGGTTCACGCGCTACAGCACCGCATCGAGACGTTCCATCAGCGGAGCATAGGCTTCGGGGCCGGCCTCCACGTCGAGGCGCAGACCCTCGATGCCGCGCCGCGCATAGGCGATGAGTCGGTCGTCGGGCACGCCATCCGTATTGGCGGCGGAGCGCCCGACCTGAACCGTGCCGCGCTGCCCGTCCGGCGTGGCGAACGGAAAGAACCCCGCCGGCTTCCTACGCTCGAACGCATCGCTGACGAGGACGAGGCGGATCGACAGGCGCTCGGCCAGCACGGTGAGCAGGTGGTCGAATTCAGGCCCCGGCGCGTCCAGCGCGCTCCCGATGACGAGATGGCCGCCGGACGGAAGCAGGCTCGCCGCCACGGTGAGGCTGCGGTCTAGGGGGGGATCCTGCATGTCCGAGGCGGCGAGCGCCTGGGCATGAGCCATGGCAAGGGCACCCGTCACCGCCGTCATGGCCCGCTCGCCGCCGCCGGGACGGACCACCACCGGCTCCCCCGAGGACGCGGCCACGAGACCGATGCGGCCACCATCGCCGACGATGCGCCAGCCGAGCAGCACCAGGGCTTCGGCCGCGGCCACCGAGCGCAGGGCGCGACGCGTGCCGAACAGCATGGAAGGGCGGAAATCCGCCAGTAGCACCACGGCGCGGTCGCGCTCGTCATGGTGGGTCCGCACGTGGAGGATGCCGGTGCGGGCGGTGGCGTTGCGGTCGATATGGCGGCGGTCGTCGCCCTCGGACCAGAGCCGCACGTCGTCGGGCTCCGATCCGCGTCCACGCCGGCGGGTGACGATGCCTCCGGGAAGACCCGCCAGGGTGCGGGTGGCCGGCGAGACGCCGCGTCGGGCGAGGTGGCGTAGTCCCATCAGGGCTTCGCCCGAGAGATGGATACCGGGGCCGTGTGCGGAGCCCGTGCTCGGGCCGGAGGGGGACGCCATGGCTGTGCTACCCGACCATTCCGCCTTCAGAGCGCCCGGACCCGCTGGACGAGGCCCTTGATGATGCCCCGCGCGGTCTGTCCCTCGGCGGCGGCGCGCCAGGTGAGCCCGATCCGGTGCGCCAGGGCGTCGGCGGCGAGATCGGAAATATCCTCCGGGATCACGTGGTCGCGGCCACGCAGATAGGCCCGTGCCTTGCCGGCGAGCATGAGCGCCAGCGTCCCGCGCGGGGAGGCCGGGTGCTCGATCGAGGCGCGGAGATCCGGGGCCGCCTTGTCGGTGCGGGTGCCGGCCACGAGCCGCACCAGATAGTCCTTGAGGGCCGACGAGACGTGGACGTTGAGGGCCGCCGCGCGGGCGGCGCGGATCTCCGCCACGGTGAGCTTCACCGGCATCGCCTCGGCATGGTGGTTCAGTTCATCCTCGACGAGGTCGAGGATGCGGCGCTCGGAGGCTTCGTCGGGCATCTCCACCACCACATGGAGGAGGAAGCGGTCGAGCTGTGCCTCCGGCAGCGGGAAGGTGCCCGCATGCTCGATGGGATTCTGGGTCGCCACCACCATGAACGGGTCGGGCAGGACATGGGTATGGCCAGCGACCGTGATCTGGCCCTCTGCCATGGATTCCAGCAGCGCCGACTGCACCTTGGGCGGGGCGCGGTTCACCTCGTCCACGAGGATGAGGGAGTGGAACAGCGGACCGGGCAGGAACTCGAAATCACCGGCATCCTGGCGCCAGACGGTGGTGCCGGTGAGATCGGCCGGCATCAGGTCGGGCGTGCATTGGATGCGGGCGAAGCTGCCGTCGAGCCCGTCCGACAGGCGCTTGACCGCGCGCGTCTTGGCGAGGCCGGGAGCTCCCTCGATGAGGAGATGGCCACCGGTGAGAAGCCCAATGAGCAGGCGCTCCACGAGGGTTTCGGCGCCGATGAGTCCGTGGCTCAGGCCATCCCGCAAAGCGAGGATGCGTGCGCGAAGCGCCTCGTCGGCGGCCGGCGCCGCCGAGGTATCGGGACGCATGGCCAGTGTCGCGTCGCTCATGAGCGCGCGTCGGCCGGAGCCGCCCGCTGGGCTGCCGCAACGGATAAGCGGGGCATGATCGTGGCAGGGCCGGCGTACAGCACCATGCGCGTCTCCTCGGGCGGATTCTTAAGAGATCCCTATGTCGATTGGGTTTGCATGCAGCGGAGCACCGGCGTCAATCCCGTGGGACGTTTCCCGTGAAACACGAGGGTGAGATCGGGCAGAATGCCCGACCACCGGGATTTCATGAAGTCGAATGCATGCAGAGCGGATTTCTCTGCCGATCCCGAGGATCTAAGCCGGAATTCGGCGTTATGTCGCATCCTGCTAGACGTCGGTGGAAACCGAGGGCCGACCTCCCGGTTTCCGTGCCAACCCAGCGGACAGACTGGAGCAGACCATGAGTACAGACCTCTTCCCCGGCTTCAGCGCGGACTGGATCGACATTCTGGAGGGCCGTTTCTTCGCCCGCAGCGGCGGTCGTGAGGATGCGCCTCCCGTCATCCTCCTCCATGGATTTCCGCAGACCCATGCCTGCTGGCACCCCATCGCGCCGGCTTTGGCCGAGACCCATCGCGTGGTGTGCCTCGATCTGAAAGGCTACGGCTGGTCGGAAGCGCCCAAAGGTGATGCCCATCACGAGGCCTATTCCAAGCGCCGCATGGGTCGCGACGTGGTGGCGGTCATGGAGCGGCTCGGCCATGTCCGCTTCGCACTCGTGGGTCACGATCGCGGCGGGCGAGTGGGCTACCGACTCGCCCTCGACGAGCCGGGCCGGATCGAGCGCCTCGCCCTTCTCGACATCCTACCCACCCTCGTTCAGTGGGAGCGGATCGAAGCCGATCCCGACGTGTCGTCGCATTGGGCATCCCTGGCCCGGCCGGCCCCCGGTCCGGAGGAGGAGATCGGCCGCGATCCGGTCGCCTATTTCGAAGCCCTCCTTCGGCAATGGAGCAATGCCCGGAGCCTCGACCCCTTCGCCCCGGAAGCCTTGCGCCTCTATCGCGAGAACTGGAACGTGCCCGAGCGCATCCACGCCTTCTGCGAGGATTACCGCGCCGGCGCGACCCGCGACCGAGAGGCCGACCTCGACGACCTCGCGGCGGGCAAGACCCTTTCCTGCCCGACGCTGATCCTCACCGGCGACGGCTATCTCGACCATTCTCACGAAACCCCGCTGGCGGCGTGGCAGCGGACCTTCGCGCCGAAGGCCGAGGCCGCGGACATCACCTCGGGGCATTTCCTTGCGGAGGAGAATGCCCCCGAGACGCTCAAGGCCCTGCGGGCCTTCCTCGGTGGCTGACGCGCGAAGCGTCACCGTTTCGTCATGGGCGGGCGACATGCAGCGCCCATGACTGCGCTTCTCGCTTCGCCGCTGCCGGAATTCGTGAATTCCGCCTTCAGCCTCATCGTCGCTTTCGTGCTCGGCACGATGATCGGGGCCGAACGGCAATATCGCCAGCGTACGGCGGGCCTGCGCACCAATGTGCTGGTGGCGGTGGGGGCGGCGGCCTTCGTCGATCTCGGCATGCGCCTCGAAGGCACGCGCGGCGCGGTGAGCACGGTCGCTTACGTCATCTCCGGCGTCGGTTTCCTCGGGGCCGGCGTCATCATGAAGGAGGGCATGAACGTGCGTGGCCTCAACACCGCGGCCACCCTCTGGTGCTCGGCGGCGGTGGGGGCCTTCGCCGGGGCCGACTTCCCCCTGGAGGCCTGTTTCGTCACGGTGGCAATCCTGTCCGGCAACACTCTGCTGCGGCCCCTCGTCAACGCCATCAACCGCGTCCCCATTGATGAGAGCCAGACCGAGGCCACCTACGAGGTCCAGGTCACGGTGCCGGCCGAGCATGCCGGCCCCGCCCGCGACCTTCTCGTGGAACGGCTGGAGGCGGCGCATTACCCGGTCGGCGGCACCGAGGTGGTGGAACGCGGCGAGGAGACGGTGGAGGTGGTGGCGACCCTGGTGGCGACGGCGGTGGAGTCCGCCGAACTCGACGCGGTGGTGGCCGGGCTGGAGCGCGACGAGCGGATCAGCCATGCCACCTGGTCGGTCCAGACTGCCGATTGAGCGCGTCCGCCGCCATTGCCGCCGTGAGGAAAAGACCAAACTAGGCCCGTGATGCCGGGCCTCGCCCCGGCGATGGAGGACCCTAACCATGGCCGGAACACGTAGGAACGCATTGATCGTCGGGGCTTCGCGCGGCCTGGGCCTCGGATTGGTGGAGACGTTCCTTGCGCACGGCTGGGCCGTCACCGCCACCCAGCGCTCGCCTTCCGCCGGATTGGCGGCTTTGGCCTCCGACGCGCTCGGCATCGAGATCGCCGATATCGATGATGACGCGGCGGTTGCCACTCTCCACGATCGGCTCGCTCACCAACGCTACGACCTGATCTTCGTGGTGGCCGGCGTGGCGACCCAGGCGCACGATCCTACCCATGACGTCCCGCGCGATGTCGCCGCGCAGGTCTACCTCACCAATGCCATCAGCCCGATCCGCTTCGCCGAACGGTTTCGCGATCGGCTGGCGGGAAACGGCCTCATTGCCTTCATGAGCTCCGTCCTCGGCAGCGTCTCCCTCAACGAGAGTGGCGGATGGGAGACCTACCGCGCGAGCAAGGCGGCGTTGAACACGCTGGCCATCAGTTTCGAGATCCGTCACCGCGACGAAGGGTTTGGCGTGGTCCTTCTCCATCCCGGCTGGGTCCGCACGGAGATGGGTGGCGAGGAGGCGGATCTCGACGTGGCGACGAGCGTCGCCGGTCTGGCCGACGTCATCGAGAACCGGCTCGGCAAACCCGGCATCGCCTATCTCGACTATACCGGCGCGACCTTGGCCTGGTAGGCGGTCAGCGCCGCCCGTCGAGGGGACGGCCGCGCCGTTCCACCACGACGGGCGGGCGGGTACGACGCTCGACGATGACGGTGCGCGGCGCCCGGCTCGGGCTGCCGGCGGTGAGGATGCGCTCGGAGATCTTCTCGGGCTTCTGCTTCCCGGCGGCGAGTACGTGCGGGCGCACCTCGTCGAGGGGAAGTCCGATCAGGCCAGCGGCAATCTCGACCTGCTGTTCGAGATCGTCCGCGAGATCCTGCGCGGCAGCGACCGCCTCGGGGATCGTGGGCGGTTCGCGCCGCACGCGGATCGGGGGCAGGTCCTGGAAGGATTTCGGCGTCTTCTTCACGACTCGGCCCACGCTCGACATGAGCCGAGGATAGCGCGACAGGGGCTCCGGTGCATTGCACCATTTTAACGATGCACCCACGCGTTTCGCGCATTCCCCACCGTTGGAGTCGGAATTTCCGCCAGATCGAGGCCGGGATGCCATTTCCCTATTCGATTGCCTGAGCGAATGCCCATCGGAGGAGCAAGATACGCGTCATTATGACGCATATTCCAGTGGCTCCGTTGGGGCCTCGTCCGATGCGTTGCGCGCCGTCGGGCTCCCGTCGATACTGCGCCCATCATGTTTCCCATCACCGATCTCACCGATTCCAGGCTGGTCCCGGCCCGCCCCGACCTCGCCGATCTCCGCCTTAGCGGCCGGATCGACGCCGACCGCTATGTAGCGGGGCAGCCCGGCCGGCTCATCGTGGCATCCGCCCCCTTGCGGCGGCGATCGAGTCTCGACGCCGGCATCGAGACCGAAGCGGTCATGGGCGACCCCCTGACCCTCTACGACACGAGCGACGGCTTCACCTTCGTACAGTTCGAAACCGACGGCTATGTCGGCTACCTACCGGCGGAATCCTGCGCCCCGGGCGTCCCGTCCCCGACCCATCGGGTGACGGCCATTCGGACCTTCCTCTATCCGGCCGCCAACATGAAACGGCCACCACTCGGGCACGTGAGCCTCGGCGCAGGGCTGGGCGTCACCGGGCAGGAGGGTGAGTTCCTGCGCTTGGCGGAGGGCTCTTACGTCTTCGCCGATCATTGCGCTCCGGTCGGCATCGTGGAGCCCGATCCTGCCGCCACCGCCGAGCGTCTCGTGGGTACGCCCTATCTGTGGGGAGGTCGCACCAGTCTCGGGCTCGATTGCTCGGGCCTCGTCCAACTTTGCCTCGCCATGGCGGGCATTCCGTCTCCCCGCGACGCGGATCAGCAAGAAGCGGCGCTCGGCACGGCGCTGCCCCAGCGCCTCGACGGCCTGGTCCGGGGCGACCTCGTCTTCTGGCGCGGCCATGTTGGGATGATGCTGGACGAGACCCGCCTCATCCACGCCAACGGTCACCACATGGCGGTGGCGGTGGAGCCCCTGGCGGGAGCGGTGGAGCGCATTGCCGAGAAGAGCTACGGCGTGGTGACCTCGCTCCGGCGCATTACGGCTTCAGCCGGGCCTTGATTCGGGTGATCAACCCGTCACGGACGTCGCGATAGGCTTCGAGGCGCTGATCGCGTGAGGCTTCCTGCATCAAGGTCGGGTCCGGCGTCGGCCAGTATTCCACATCGACGGCGTTGGTGCGGGTGACCTCCAGGGCCGCGTGGTGGGCCTCGGGCGACAGGGTGATGATGAGGTCGAAATTCAGCCCCTCCCACTCCTCGAGTTCGAGGAGCGTCCGGGGCCGGTGTTTCGAGGCGTTGATGCCGATCTCGTCGAGGGCCGCAACCATGAACGGGTCTGCCGGCTCGCCGGAACGGACGCCCGCCGACTGCACATAGGTGGACTTGCCGAAATAGTGACGCGCCACCGCCTCCGCCGCGAGGGACCGCACAGCGTTGAAGTTGCACATGAACAGCACCGACTGCACGCGCGTCTTCTTCGGGCCGGCCTCTTCCGCCATCCGGTGACTACCTCGGGCTTCAAACGACGGGGAGGGCGCTCACGCCTTCCAGTGCAAGGCGAAGACCAAGGTGAACAGGCGTCGCGCGGTGTCGTGGTCGAGATCGACCTTGCCTTCGAGGCGCTGCCGGAGGAGTTCGGAGGCTTCGTTGTGCAGGCCGCGCCGTCCCATGTCGATCGCCTCGATCTGGGTCGGCGAGGCGGTCTTGATCGCGTTGTAGTAGCTCTCGCAGATCATCTCGTAGTCGCGGATCACCCGGCGGAACGGGGTCAGCGACAGGAGATGGGTCATCACCGGCTCGCCGTCCTGTCGGCGGATCGCGAAGGAGAGCTTGTTCTCCACGAGGCCGAGGGTGAGGGCGTAGGGGCCCTCGCGTCCGGGAATGGAGAAGTGGTTCTCCTCCAGGATGTCGAAGATCGCGATGGCGCGCTCGTGCTCTTGATCGGGATTGCCCCGGCCGATGGAATCCTCGTCGAAGGTCACCGCCGCGAGGCGGTGGATGGACGACGCTTTCTCTGCCGCTTGTCCCGTTTCTGGTTGTTCTGAGCCGGCCATCGTCCCCTCACAGATTCAGGCGGATCGCGACCGAGCGGGCGTGGCCGTCGAGGCCCTCCGACCGTCCGAGGGCGATGGCTGCCGGCCCCAAGGCCCTCAGCGCGGCGGGATCGCAGCGCAGGATCGTCGTCCGCTTCATGAAGTCGAGCACGCCGAGGCCCGAGGAGAACCGTGCCGAGCGGGCGGTGGGCAGCACGTGGTTCGGGCCGCCGACGTAATCGCCGATGGCTTCCGGCGTATGGCTACCGAGGAAGATCGCACCGGCATTGCGAACCTTGGCGGCCAGGGCCTCCGGGTCGGCGGTCTCGATCTCCAGATGCTCCGGGGCGAGGCGGTCGACCAGGGGCACGGCCTCCTCGAAATCCGAGACGAGGACGATCGCGCCGTAATCGCGCCAGCTCGCCCGGGCGATGTCTGCGCGGGGCAGGGTGGCCAAAGCGCGTTCAACCGCGATCTCCACCGCATCGGCGAGGGCGGGCGAATCGGTGATGAGAATCGACTGGGCGGCCACATCGTGCTCGGCCTGGGCGAGGAGGTCGGCGGCCACCCAATCGGGGTTGGCGTGGCCGTCGGCCAGAATTAGCACCTCGGACGGGCCGGCGATCATGTCGATTCCGACCTGCCCGAACACCCGGCGTTTGGCGGCGGCCACCCAGGCGTTGCCCGGTCCGACGATCTTGGCCACGGGGGCGATGGTCTCGGTGCCGTAGGCCAGCGCCGCCACGGCCTGGGCCCCGCCGATCCGGTAGATCTCGGTAACGCCGGCAAGGTCCGCCGCGGCCAGCACCAGGGGGTTCATCTGTCCCTCGGGCATCGGCACGACCATGACGACACGCGGGACCCCGGCGACGCGAGCCGGAATGGCGTTCATGAGGACGGAAGAGGGGTAGCTCGCCGTCCCGCCGGGCACGTAGAGCCCCACCGATTCCAACGACGTCCAACGCCAGCCGGACGTCACGCCGAGATCGTCGGTGGCCATGTGGTCGCCGGGTACCTGGCCGCGATGGAACGTCTCGATGCGGGTCGCGGCGAGCCGCAGGGCATCGAGGGACTCGGCCGGGCAGGCGGCGATGGCAGCCCGTACCTCATCCGGGGTCACCCGCAGGGTCGCGGCGGAGAAGTCCTCGCCGAGCCGGTCGAAGCGGCGGGTGTAATCCACCAGGGCGGCGTCGCCCCCGGAGATCACACCGGCGATGATCCCGCGAACGGTCTCGTCCACATCCTCGGAGATCTCGCGCTTGACGCTGAGAAGACCGGCGAAGGCGGTGGCGAAATCGGCGTCGCGGCTGTCGAGGCGCACCATCAGGCAGAATCTTTCACGACGTTGTCCTTGTCGGAGGGAGCCGTACCCGCATCACCTTGGATCGCGGCGCGGCCGGCTTGCGCCGCCTCGTGATCGGGGCGGCCTTCCACCTCCCAGACCGGACCGAGATCCTTCAGCCGCGCCTCGATGCATTCCACATCGAGCTGGATCGCTACTTTGCCGGCAAAGACCAGGGTGATGGTGCCGGAGGGTTCCTCCTTCGGCTCGAAGGTGACGGCCAGAAGGTTGAGAGGCTCGTCGGAGGTGGAGCCGGGCGTGATTCCGCGCGCGCGCACGGCCATGACCCGCTCGAAATGGAGGCCGGTGAGGCGACGGCGCGGGGCCTCCCCCTCCGGGGCCGACCAGTCGAAACGCCGCCCCACCAGCACGAAGCGGTGTGACGGTGCGAGATAAGCGAGATCCTGCGGGAGCAGGACCGCATCCTGAAGATGGGCCGAGAGGATCGCGAGATCCTCCGCGTCGAGGGCAGCGAGCTTGAGGAGCTCCATGTCGGGTTCGCATCTGGCCGGACGCCGCCGGATCGGGCGCCGGATGTGGAAGAAGGTCGGCCGTAGGTAGCGAGGCGGCCGCCCTGCGGCAACTGCGCGGCCCGGAACAATTACGACGTGCCGGCGATATCGGCCGTTTGCGGGGGCGACGTCAGACGGCGTTCATGCGGAACAGGTTAGTCTTTCGCCGAACTCTCGATTGGGACATCCACCACCATGATTCTCGGACCCGTATGCCGCATCGCCTTCGCCGCCCTGACCGCCCTGGCGGCGACGACGGCCCTCGGCCTGGGGCAGGCCCAGGCGCAGGTCCAGTTCCGCATCGACGATGGCTACGACAGGTCGCCTCGTGGCCGTTCGCCCTACGGCGACGACCGGCCGCGGGGCTATGATCGCTACGACGGCTATGCCCGGCCCTACGAGGATGGCGAGCGTCGGCCGGTGCAGCAGCAGCGATACGGACGCCAGCGCATGGGTAGCGTCTGCGTCACGGCGCGCGGCAATTGCCCCGCCTATCCGAGCCCGATCCAGTCGCCCTGCCGCTGCGACATCCCGGGATTCGGCCCCAAGCGCGGCAACGTACTGGAATAATGTCCTTGTCCGGGAGGCGAGGACCGCCTCCCGGACAGGAGAGGCTCAGGAGCGGATGCGGCTGATCTCGGCGCCGCAACGGCCGAGCTTGGCTTCGAGCGCTTCGAAGCCGCGATCGAGATGATAGACCCGGTTGATGCTGGTCTCGCCCTCGGCGGCGAGGCCGGCGATGACCAGGGAGACCGAGGCGCGCAGGTCGGTCGCCATGACGGGCGCGCCCTTGAGGCGCTCCACGCCGTCGACGATGGCGAGATCGCCCTCGAGCCGGATCCTGGCCCCGAGGCGCGCCAGTTCCTGCACGTGCATGAAGCGGTTCTCGAAGATGGTCTCGCGGATGTGGGACTGGCCCTTGGCGAGGGTCATCAGCGCCATGAACTGCGCCTGGAGGTCGGTGGGGAAGCCGGGGAACGGGTCCGTGGTCACGTCCACCGCAGCGATGCCGCCGCCATTGCGCCGAATGCGGATCGTGTCGGCGGTGCTGGTGATCTCGGCGCCCGTCGTCGTCAGCACGTCGAGCGCGCTGTGCAGCAGGTCGGCCCGGGTGTTCTCCAGGGTCACGTCGCCCCCCACCATGGCAGCCGCCATGGCGTAGGTGCCGGTCTCGATCCGGTCCGGCAGGACGGTGTGGCGGGCGCCGTTGAGGCGCGAGACACCCTCGATGGTGATGCGCGGGGTGCCGGCCCCCGAGATCTTGGCGCCCATCTTGATGAGGCAATCGGCGAGATCGACGACTTCCGGCTCCCGCGCGGCATTCTCGATCAGGGTCGATCCGTTGGCGAGCGCCGCCGCCATCAGCGCCACATGGGTGCCGCCCACCGTGACCTTGGGAAAATGGATCTCGCCGCCGCGCAGGCCGCTCTTGGCCTTCGCCACCACGTAGCCGCCGTCGATCTCCACGGTGGCGCCGAGGCGCTCCAGGGCCATCAGCATGAGGTCGATGGGGCGGGTGCCGATGGCGCAGCCGCCGGGCATCGAGACACGGGCCTCGCCGAACCGTGCGAGCAGCGGCGCGATGACCCAGAAACTCGCCCGCATGGTGGAGACGAGTTCGTAGGGCGCGGTGGTGTCGATGACGTTGGAGGCGGTGAGCCTGATGGTCTGGCCGGTCTCCGTCGTATCGCCCGGGCGCTTGCCCACCACCATGTGGTCGACGCCGTGGTTGCCGAGGATGCGCAGCAGGGCGTGGATGTCGGCGAGGCGCGGCACGTTCATGAGTTCGAGGGATTCCCCCGTCATCAGGCTCGCGATCATCAGCGGCAGGGCGGCGTTCTTGGCGCCCGAGATCGGAATGACGCCGTGGAGCGGCTTTCCGCCGATGATGTTGATCCGGTCCATCGTCGTCCTTCGCGCGGCGTCACGCCCCTCCCCGTAACGAGAGGGCGGCGCCATCCTGGTTCTGCAAACGGTAGCGGTGCGCTCGCGGCACGGCCTTATCGAGCCGCCTATACGTGAGTTTTGTCCGAAAAAGGATCGTCAGCCGTCTCCGTCGCGATCCGGCTTCGCGTCCGGTCGCTCATCGGCATCGCCTGTTTCCGCTGCGGCCGCTGCCTGCCCACGGACCCTCGTCTGCACCTTGCGCCGTTTCAGGTTGTCCCGCAGGGCCGCCTTCAGGCGCTCGTTCCGCGTGGCATCGTTCTTCATGGCGATCACTGCGCGACCCTTCGTCGCCAGGGCGAAATACCGGCTTTGCGACCCGGTCTCAACAGGCGCAGAGCTGGAATGCAGGAGTCGACTTGAACCAATTCCAAGTTCGCCTGTATCGTCAGGGCCGTGGCGTCGAAATCAGCACCGTCTGATTCCTTCCGCGCCATGCGAAGCGAGATCGTTGCGCCAGCGGGACTCATATCGACGAGGCCTGCAGCGGAGAGTTTGGTGCTTCGGAACAAGCCCTTTGTAACGATGCTGCTGCTGAATGCAGACGAGCGGATGCCGAGGCCGCCTAGAGCGGCGCTGACATGCGGTCGGCCATAGCGTGAAGGACGGATGCCCGTGAATCGGATGCCCGCGATGACGATGATCAGCGATACGACGACGCCCCGTGATCCCTCGGCCGAAGGATCCTCTACCCGCGCGTCGTTCGGGCACGGACGAACCGATTACGAAGGCTACTTCCGCAGGGCGGTGGACCGGCTGCACGACGAGCGGCGCTACCGGGTCTTCGCCGATATCGAGCGGATCGCCGGACGTTTTCCCACCGCCAACTGGCGCCGTCCCGACGGTGGCACCCGCGAAATCACCGTATGGTGTTCGAACGATTACCTTGGCATGGGCCAGCATCCGGACGTGGTCTCGGCCATGACCAAGACCGCCGCCCGATGCGGCGTCGGCGCCGGCGGCACCCGCAACATCGCCGGCAACAACTCGCCGCTGGTGGATCTGGAGCGTGAGCTCGCCGACCTGCACGGCAAGGAGGCAGGCCTCGTCTTCACCTCGGGCTACGTTTCGAACCAGGCCGGCATCTCCACCATCGCCAAGCTGATTCCGAACTGTCTGATCCTGTCGGATGCGTTCAACCACAATTCGATGATCGAGGGCGTGCGCCATTCCGGCTGCGAGAAGCGCATCTTCCGCCACAACGATCTCGCCCATCTCGAGGAACTGCTGATCGCCGCCGGGGACCGCCCCAAGCTGATCGCCTTCGAGAGCGTCTATTCAATGGATGGCGACGTCTCCGACATCACCGCCATCTGCGACCTCGCCGACAAGTACGGCGCCATGACCTATCTCGACGAGGTCCATGCGGTGGGGCTCTACGGCGAGCGCGGCGGCGGCATCGCCGAGCGCGACGGGGTGATGCACCGGGTCGATGTGATCGAGGGCACCCTGGCCAAGGGCTTCGGCTGTGTCGGCGGCTACATCACCGCTTCCACCGTGCTGTGCGATGCCGTGCGCAGCCATGCGCCGGGCTTCATCTTCACCACCGCCCTGCCGCCAGCCATCGCGGCGGCGGCCCGCGCCTCGGTGCGCTACCTCAAGCGCTCGCAGGTGGAGCGCGCGGCGCATCAGCGCCAGGCCGCCCTCACCAAGGCCGCGCTGGAAGAGGCGGGCCTGCCGGTCCTCCCGACCGAGACCCATATCGTGCCGGTGATGGTGGGCGATGCCGAGCTGTGCAAGGCGGCGGCCGACCACCTTCTCGAACAGCACGGCATCTACATCCAGCCGATCAACTACCCCACCGTGCCGCGCGGCACCGAGCGCCTGCGGATCACGCCTTCGCCGTTCCACGACGCGGCCCGCATCGCCAAGCTGACGGCGGCCCTGACGGAGACCTGGGACACGCTCGACCTGCCGCGCGCCGGCACGGTGTTCGTCGAGGCGGCGGAGTAGGAATCGATCAGTTTAACCGCCAGAGCGTGACGGTGAGCAGAGTCGCGAAGGCGACCCAGGCGGCGTAGGGCACGAGCAGCCACGCCGCGAACCGGTCGAAGCGCCAGGACAGGCGGATGGTCCAAAGGATCATCACCAGCATCGCCCCGGCGACGATTCCCGCCCAGCCGAGGGCATGGGCCGAGAAGAAGACCGGCGACCAGGCCGCGTTGAGCGCGAGCTGGGCGAGGAAGGCACCGACCGCCAGCCACCAACCCCGCCGCATCGGACCCGTCGCCGGAGACGCTCCGAGCAAACGCCAGAACGACAGCGCGATCATCGCGTAGAGGATCGTCCAAGCCACCGGGAACAGCCAGTTCGGCGGGTTGAAGCCGGGCTTCGTCAGGCCGGCATACCAGCCCTCGATGTTCGGCGTGGTGCTGAGCGAGCCGATCACCGATGTGGCCACCACGGGCAGGATGGCGATCGCAAGTCTCGCTATCGGAGAGAGCGGCGAGCGATACGGAATGTGAGACGTGGTCATGCCGATGTCTTACTCGTATCGCGATTCTCCGTTCCGGTCCCGTGGGGCCCGAACCCGACGAGATCGTCGAGGGAGACGGCCAGGGCCGAGGCGAGCTTGCACAGGGTCTCGATTGTCCCCTCCCGTTTTCCCGTCTCGATCTGCGACAGGTAGGCCTGCGCGATACCGGCTTTGTCTGCGAGGGCTGCC
Source organism: Methylobacterium sp. WCS2018Hpa-22 (assembly GCF_031843785.1). Lineage (NCBI taxonomy): Bacteria > Pseudomonadati > Pseudomonadota > Alphaproteobacteria > Hyphomicrobiales > Methylobacteriaceae > Methylobacterium > Methylobacterium sp. WCS2018Hpa-22. The sequence goes on along the minus strand of NZ_JAVTJA010000010.1, from coordinate 96,293 downwards.
GCCGTCATGCCGCGATGGTCGCGCCAGACACGGATGCGATTCTCACCCGAAAGCAATCGTTCGACGATCGCCGAGGGCACGAGTTCTTCTTCACCGAGGGCGAGCTTGCGCTGAAACTCGGTGACGGCAAGGCGATCCTCCGCATTCTCGGCGGCTTCGAGCAGGGCTTCGTATTCCGCTTCCGGCAACACGACGAGTCGCTCGCCCCCTGCCGTCACGATCGTCTGGGCACCCATGGCGAACCGTCCTGATTTAATCGTATGCGCTACCGCGAGGCGCGATTTTAATGATGGCGAGGATATGCCCGTCCTGGGTGAACAGGATTCGCCAGTCGCCGACCCGCAGGCGATAGACATCATGCTGACCCTTCAGAGCCTTCACGTTGTTGGCCTGAGACCCCGGATGTCCGGCATATTCGTCGATCTTCGTTCGAATGAGTCTCGCTACGTTCGCCGGCATGCGGGTCAGTGCCCTCACGGCGTCCTTGCTGTAGGCGACCTGCATCATGACGTGAGCGGATAGCGAAATTCGTCGAGGCGGCACATAGCATTCCGCTATTGTTTCGCTGCGTCTCTCCCACGGGTCAAGCGGCCCATTTGCCGGAACGATACCCATGTCCGAACCCGCCGAAGATCCCTCGTCCACTCACGCCAAGCCGGGTTTCACCAAGCGCACCCTGGCCGCGCAGGCCATGGGCCATGTCGATCCGGTGACGCGGGCGGTGGTGGCACCGCTCCATGTCTCGACGACCTTCCTCCGCGATCCCGACAACGGCTACAGTTCCGGCTTCTCCTATGCCCGGCCCGACAACGCCACGACCCGCGAGGCGGAGGCCGTCATCGCCATGCTGGAGGAGGCGGAGGCCGGCGCGATGCTGTTCGGCTCCGGCATGGCGGCGGCCACGGCCGTCTTCTCGGCCCTGGAGCCCGGAGACCATATCGTCGCCCCCCTCGTGATGTACTGGGCGCTCAAGCGCTGGCTCCAGCAGGAAGCGCCGCGCCGGGGCTGGGGCCTCGACTTCGTCGCCATGGACGATCTCGACGCCCTGCGGGCTGCGATCAGGCCGGGCACGACGAAGCTCGTCTGGGTGGAGACGCCCGGCAATCCGCTCTGGACCATCACCGACATTGCTGCCGCGGCCGAGCTCGCGCACGAGGCAGGGGCGCGTCTCGCCATCGATTCCACCGCCGCCTCGCCGATCCACACGCGGCCCCTGACGCTCGGGGCCGACATCGTCATGCATTCGGCCACCAAGATTCTGAACGGTCATTCGGACGTTGTCGCCGGTGTCCTCGCTTCGGCCCGCGCCGATGCGTTCTGGGAGCGGATCGGAGCGATCCGTGCCGGCGGTGGGGCGATCCTCGGGCCATTCGAGGCCTATCTCCTCATGCGCTCGCTGCGGACCCTACCCCTGCGGGTCGCCGCGCAATCGGCCAATGCGGCGGACCTCGCCAGGCGCTTCTCGGCGCATCCGCGCGTGGCGTCGGTGCTCTATCCCGGCCTCCCCGACGATCCGGGCCACGCGGTGGCGACACGCCAGATGGAGGGCGGCTTCGGCTTCATGCTGTCGATCCGGGTCGCGGACGGCGAGGAGGCGGCCATCGCCACGGCGGCGCGGGTGCGCCTATGGAAGCGCGCCACATCGCTCGGCGGCGTCGAGAGCCTGATCGAACACCGCGCCTCGGTGGAAGGGCCGGGCACGCCATGTCCGCCCGATCTGCTGCGGCTCTCGGTGGGGATCGAGCATGCGGACGACCTCTTCGCCGATCTGGACGCGGCCCTCGGCTGATTTCCTCGTCGGTTCTTGGTGCGATCCCGCCCTTCGCGCATTGTGCGAGGGACGGACCGCCGCCGGGCGGTCGCCGCGATGCGAGCGAGGACGACCCGATGCGATACCCTGTTCCCCTCCTGACCGGCGCCCTCGCGCTCGTCGCCCTCACGAATGTGGCCCCGGCCGCCGATGGTCCGCCCAAGCTCGACATTCAGGCGACCTGCAAGTCGTCGGTCCGCGCGGAAGCCAGCGTCAGCGACACTTCCACCGTCGAAGGCTGCCTTCGTTCGGAGGAGGCGGCGCGCAAGGAAGCCCAGAGCCGTTGGGGCGACTATTCACCAGCCGCCAAGAGGCAGTGCGAGAAGCAGTTCGAGGCCGGCGGCTTCCCGTCCTACGTGGAGATGGTGACCTGCCTCGAACTGGCGAGCGGCACGGTGCCGACCCAGGGCACCGGACCGGGCGCGGATACCAGTTCCGGCGCCCGGCGCGAAAAGGCGGATGGGAATGCCGGCGCCGCCACCGCCGAGCCGAAGCCGAGCCAGCGCACCAACCCGATCGAAGTGCTGGAGAAACCCTAGCCTCTCACTCCTCTGACCTCATCGCGGTGCGGAGATTTCCGCCTCCGCGCTTGCCCAGACGTCCGGGCGAACGGGCTTGCTGCGCTCTTCGCCCCGGCGGACCGATGCCAGGTCCAGAAGTTCGGCGGCACGGTCGGTGTCGTCGATGGAGAGGAACAGGCCGTTCTTCTGCGAGGCGCGGCCGAGATCGGCACGGCTGGTCAGCACGCTGAACGCCGGGCTCGTAAGCAGGGCGAGGGCCACGGGCCCCATCCACAGGGCGAGCCAGGGGTCGCCGGCATAGACCAGCAGGCCGGCGAGCAGGGCGCCCGCCACCAGGGCGTCCACCTGCAGGCGGATCGCCTCGGACCACGGCACCTGACGGTCGTCGCGCACCTGCGAATCCCAGCGCACCACGCGGCCAATGAAGGTGGTGGCGACGGCGCCGGCGGCAAAGACCGTCATAATCGGCCAGAGCAGCACCCAGACGATCTGTTCGAGCACGGCGCTCTTCAGGAGCGAGGCGGTGCCGCCGAAAGCGGCGCGGCGGGTCGGCGAGGCCAGGACATGGCCGAGGCTGAGGAGCTTCGGCAGGGCCATCACGGCCACGACAAGAGCAGCCAGCGCATGGGCGGCGAGGCCCGTCCCGGTGAGTCCATAGGCCAGGAGGCCGAGATCGCCGGTCACGGCGGCCTGGATAGAGGCGGTGGCGAGGAACAGCACCCAGAGCGGGCAGGCGAGGTAGGACAGGATGCCGACCATCAGGTGCCAGCGGCTCGCCGCCCGAAGACCCGGCAGGGTGGTGACGCGCAGGTGCTGCATGTTGCCCTGGCACCAGCGACGCTCGCGACCGAGAAGATCGACGAGGTTCGTTGGCATCTCCTCCCAGGTGCCGCCCATCTCCGGCAGGAGGCGGACCTCCCAGCCGGCCCGGCGCAGGAGCGCGCCCTCGACGATGTCGTGGCACAGGATCTCGCCGCCGAGCGGTGCCTTGCCGGGCAGCACCGGCAGTTCGGCATTGTCGGCGAAGGCCGCGACCCGCAGGATCGCGTTGTGTCCCCAATAGCTTCCATCCGCGCCCTGCCAGGTCTCGAGGCAGCGGATCGACAGCGGCGCGTAGAGCCGCACGGCGAATTGCTGGATACGGGCAAACAGCGTGTCCCGGCCGGTCGCGTAGGAGACGGTCTGGATCAGCCCGACCTTGGGCGCCTCCTCCATCAACCGGGCGAGGCGGCGCATGGTGGCGCCGGTCATCAGACTGTCGGCGTCGAGCACGATCATGAAATCGTATTCCGAGCCGTAGGACTTGCAGAACTCGGCGATGTTACCGGCCTTGCGGCCCGCATTGTCCTGGCGCCGCCGGTAGCGGACGCGCGGCAGGCCAGGGCCGTTCAGACGCGCCCATGCCTCGATCCGGGCGAATTCATGCTCCTCCACCGCCGCGATGGCACCGTCACGCGTGTCGGAGAGGACGAAGATGTCGATATCGGACCCGTCGCCGCCGCCACGCTGAAGCGAGCGGGCCATGACACGCAACGCGGCGAACACCGCCACCGCATCCTCGGCATGGATCGCCACCACGGCAGCCGTGCGGCTGAGGCCCGAGGCGGTGGCCGGAACCGTGGCCGAGCGGATCTCGATCGCGGATTTGGCGGCATCGCCGAGCCCCGCCGCCACGAGTCCGTAGACGTATTGCCAGGCGACGAAGGATTGCCACGTCATCACGAGGCCGAACAGGACCAGCACGGCCCAACCCAGGACGCCGTCCGGGCGTCCGTAAGCGGACAAAGCGAGCCAGGAGATCGCGGCCGCGGTTGTCAGGGTCGGCAGGGCCAGCAGGAGCCGCCGCATCAGCAGCGAAGGGGCCTCGCCGGACTGACTTTCGGGAATCGCCGGGTTCGGGATTCCGACCGGGGATGCGTCGTGCGACAACCGCGTGATGGACATGGGGCGCTGGACACTCGATCGAGGCTGAGAGGGGCCGTCGTCCATCATGAAGCGAAGGACATCGATGATACGGGGCGACGGTGAAGACGAGCGTTCGGGGCGTGATGCCCCCTCGCGGCGACAGACCTTGCAAACCGCGCTCAGCGTGGCCGCAGGCATGATAATGCCTAGTGCCGTCGACCTGAATACCGCCAGAACGATGGCCGCCGATAAAGTCGACCCTCCCCGTGACGGGCCGATGACCTTCGAGGGCGTCGTGGCCCAGGCCCGCCGCCTCGCAGGCGCACCCTACCGGCCCGCTCCGGAGGATCTCCCGGCCCCGCTCGCCGGCCTCAGCTACGATGGCTACCGCGCGATCACCTTCCGTCCCGACGCAGCCCCGCGCCTCAGCGGTTCATTCTCGCTGCAGCTGTTCCATCGCGGCTTCCTGCAGAAGAAGCGCGTCGCCCTGTTCCTCCAGCCGCCGGACGGGCCGCCGCAGCCGATCCTCTACCAGTCGGGCCTGTTCGATCTCGGGTCGGACTTGGCAGGGCAGGACTTTTCCGGCGATCTGGGCTTTGCCGGCTTCCGGCTGCATCACGCCTTCGATGGTGCGAAGCCGGCTAATCAGGAAGAATTCCTAGTCTTCCTCGGTGCCTCGTATTTTCGGCTTCGCGGAAAGACGCAGGAATACGGCCTGTCGGCGCGCGGTGCCGCGATCCAGACCGGCGGTCCGGGCGCGGAGGAATTTCCGGACTTTACGGCGTTCTGGATCTGCGAGCCGAAGGCCGATTCCCGCGCCGTCACGATCCTGGCGCTCCTCGATTCACCGAGTCTTACGGGTGCCTACCGCTTCGTGGTCGAACCCGGCGAGACCTCGCGAATGGTCGTCACCGCCTCGCTGCATCCCCGCGCCGCGATCCCGCGTCTCGGCCTCGCGCCACTCACCAGCATGTTCCTGCATGGCGCGAACGGTCCGGGCGCGCGCGGAGCCGAGCCGTTCGACGATTTCAGGCCCCAGGTTCACGATTCGGACGGGCTCGTGGTGGCGACCAAGGACGATCGCCTGTGGCGCCCCCTGAGCAATGGACGGCGTGAGCCGCAGATCTCGGCTTTCCGCACCGATCCCCCCGACGGGTTCGGACTGTTCCAGCGCGAACGAAACTTTGCCGCCTATTTTGATGTCCAGGCCCGTCACGAGGCGCGGCCCGGCCTCTGGGTCACACCCCAGGCGGGGTTCGGCGCCGGGGCGGTGCAGCTCTTCGAAATCCCGTCCCGCGAGGAGTACATGGACAACATTGTCGCCGCCTTCGTGCCGGCCGCGCCCGTCATGGCGGGGAGCACCCTCGACCTTGCCTACACGCTCTCGACCGTCGGGGCCGAACCGGACACCGCTGTGCTCCGCGCGCTCGCCCGGGTGGTCTCCACCCGCTTCGGTTCGGCCGAGCGCCTGCGGCCGACCACGCCGCCGAGTCCGGAGCGGCGCCTCTACGTCATCGATTTCGAAGGGCCGGGCCTGCCCACCGGCCCAGACGGTGACATCGCGGCCGAGGTCTCGGCCAGTGCCGGCACCATGGTCGATCCGGTGGTGGAACGGGTGCCCCAGACGGGTGGCTGGCGTCTCTACGTAGAATGGCGCCCGCCGACGCCGCTGCCACCCGGTGACGTCGTCCTGCGCGCGCGTCTCGTGCGCGGCGGGCGTCCGATCAGCGAGACCTGGGACAACGCCGCCTGATCGCCGGGCGCTTTCACGACTTGGCGAGATGCCGCAGGGATCGGAACGGGAGGAGGGGCCAGGGATTCCTAAGCTGGAACACCATCAGGTTGCGGAGCCGCCCGGTTCCCCGGAGGCCGTCGAAACGCCTCGGCGCGCGGAATCCGCCTTCCCCCGGAGCAGCACCCTTGGCCATCGAGACCGACTACCTGCGCTACACGCCCTCCATCGAGACCCTTGAACCCGACGAGGCCGAGACCAGCCGGGCCCTGAACGAGACCATGCGCTCCATCAGCGAGACGACCCTCGCCCATGGCGGCCATGCCATCCGCAGCGTCCATGCCAAGGCGCATGGCGCCTTGAGGGCCGAGTTGGAGGTGGCGCCCGACCTGTCCCCTGAACTGGCGCAGGGCCTGTTCGCGAAGCCGGGGCGCTACCCCGTGGTGATGCGCTTCTCGACCATTCCGGGCGACATCCTGGACGACAGCGTCTCCACCCCGCGCGGCGTGGCGATCAAGGTCCTCGGTGTCGAGGGAGAGCGTCTCGAAGGATCGGAAGGGGATGCCACGCAGGATTTCGTGCTCGTCAACGGGCCGGCCTTCTCGGCGCCGGGACCGAAGCCGTTCCTCGCGACGCTGAAGCTCCTCGCCAAGACCACGGACCGGGCGGAAGGGCTCAAGAAGGCTGCTTCGGCGGCGCTTCGGGGCGTGCAGAGCGCAGTCGTCGCGACCACCGGTTCGCCGAGCCCGACCCTGGCGATCCTCGGTGGGCAGCCCGAGACGCATCTCCTCGGCGACAGTTTCTATAGTCAGGTCCCGCTGCGCTTCGGCGATCACATCGCCAAGATCTCCCTCGTCCCGGTCTCTCCCGAAATGAGGGCGCTGGCGAACAAGCCGCTCGACGACACGAGTGCCGCCAACGCAATCCGCGAGGCGGTGATGGCGCATTTCAGCATCCACGGCGGCACCTGGGAATTGCGTGCACAGCTGTGCCTGAACCTCGACGACATGCCGGTGGAGGACGCCTCCGTGGTCTGGCCTGAGACCGCGAGCCCCTACCGTACCATCGCCACCCTCACCGCCGCGCCGCAGGCAAGCTGGAGCGAGGCCCGCGCCGCCTATGTCGATGACGGATTGTCGTTCAGCCCCTGGCACGGGCTGGCCGCGCACCGGCCGCTCGGCGGGATCATGCGCATGCGCAAATCGGCCTACGAGATGGGCAAGCGCTTCCGGGCCGAGAAGAACGGCCGCCGCATCGAGGAGCCGAAGAACCTCGACGCTCTACCGGATTGACGCCGGACGTTGCTGCAATGCGACAGGGCAGCGGCGATGATCGGTGCGGGATCATCTCGCAATTGACCCTCTCGTCGCGGCCGACCTAGCCTGAGACTGACGGTTCCTCTTCGGGGGATCAAAAGGGAACGCGGTGAGGACGTTTTGTCCGATGCCGCGGCTGCCCCCGCAACTGTAAGCGGCGAGCCCATCATCAACACGTCACTGGGTCTTCGGGCCTGGGAAGACGATGAGAGGGCGTCGACCCGCGAGCCAGGAGACCTGCCGTCAGTCGTGGTCACACGCGAAACGCATCGGGCGGGGTGTCCTGGTGGGGTGTCGGGGCCTGCGCTCGCGTAGGGATCGGCTTCGTTCGCGGTGACGTGCCACTGCCGTTGCCCGAGGTCTCCGCCTGTGTCCGCCCGTCTCGTTCCCCCACTCCTCGCCCTCGGATTCCTGGCATCCGCCTCGCCGGTTCTTGCTCAGTCCGGGACGGCAACCACCGCCGAGGCGACCCTCAACGAACTCTCCGTGGCCGCCGACATGCGCCCGCCCCCTGCAGCGGCCGGTCCCGGTCTCGGCGGGGCCACTGGTGGAACCGGCGGGGCCGAGGCGTTCGGCGCCCTGTCCGCTCCCGCGCTGACGTCGAGTTCGGGCGTCATCACCGGCAGGGCCCTCAACGATCGCCCGGTGACCCGCCCCGGCGAGGTGCTGGAAGCCGTGCCCGGCCTCATCGTCACGCAGCATTCCGGCGAAGGAAAAGCCAACCAGTACTTCCTGCGCGGCTTCAACCTCGACCACGGCACGGACATCGCCATCACCATCGACGGCATGCCGGCCAACATGCGCACCCATGGCCACGGCCAGGGCTATGCCGACATCAACTTCCTCATTCCCGAACTCGTCGGCGCGGTGGAGTTCCACAAGGGCCCGTATTTCGCCCGTGACGGGGATTTCGCCTCCGCCGGATCGGTGCGGATCGACACGATCGACGCGGTGCCCCGCCCTCTCGCGCTCACCTCCCTCGGGAGCTTCGGCTACAAGCGGGCGCTCACCATCGCCTCCGCACCCCTCGGGGAGGGGACGCTCCTCGCCGCTGGCGAGGCTCAGGTCTATGACGGCCCATGGGTGGTGCCGGACGACATCCGCAAGCTCAACGGCGTGCTGCGCTACAGCCAGGGCACCGCCCTCGACGGGTTCTCCCTCACCGGCATGGCCTATTCCAACCGCTGGACGGCGACGAACCAGGTTCCGCAGCGGGCCATTTCCGAAGGCGTGATCGGCCGCTTCGGCACTCTCGATCCGAGCGATGGCGGCGATGCCAGCCGCTTCTCCCTGTCGGGCCGCTGGAGCCGGTCGGACGACGGCGGCGTCACCCGCGCCAGCGCCTACGTCATCCGCTCAAACCTCAACCTGTTCAACAACTTCACCTATTTCCTCAACGACCCGGTCAACGGCGACCAGTTCCGCCAGCTCGACAGCCGCACCGTCGCCGGCGGCGAGATCGCCAGGGTGTTCAAGGGTGAGCTGTTCGGCCTGCCCATGGAGAACGAAATCGGCGTGCAGGCGCGGTTCGACGACATCCATGTGGGACTGTTCAACACGCGGGCGCGCACCTCCCTCTCCACCGTGCGCGACGACCGCGTGCAGGAGGGCAGCGCTGCCCTCTACTTTGAGAACCGCCTGCGTTGGACCGAGTGGCTGCGCACCAGCGTCGGCCTCCGCGCCGATGCCTACGACGCCACCGTGAGATCGAACAATCCGTTGAACTCAGGCCATGCGCGGGACGGCATCGTCAGCCCTAAGCTCGGCGTCGTGTTCGGCCCCTGGGCCGAGACCGAATTGTTCGTGAATTACGGCGAGGGCTTCCATTCCAACGACGCGCGGGGCGCGACCATCACGGTCGATCCGGGCAACCCTCTGTTCCCCCTCGACCGGGTGCCCCTGCTGGTGCGCTCGGTGGGCTCGGAGGTGGGCTTGCGCAACCGCTCCATCGCCGGTCTCGAATCGACCGTGACGCTGTTCCAGCTCGATTTCGATTCCGAGAACCTGTTCGTGGGCGATGCCGGCACCACCGAGCCGAGCCGCCCGAGCCGGCGCACCGGCATCGAGTGGACCAACCACTACGCGGTCACGCCCTGGCTCGCTCTCGATGCCGACCTCACCGTCACCCATGCGCGCTTCGCCGATCGCGACCCAGCGGGGAGCCGCATTCCCGCCGCCCCCACCGCCATCGCGGCGGCCGGCTTTACCCTCGGTGAGGCGCTCGGCTGGTTCGGCACGATGCGGCTTCGCTATTTCGGGCCGCGCCCGCTCATCGAGGACAATTCCGTCCGCTCGAAGCCGACCACGCTGGTGAATGGCCGCATCGGCTACAACTTCGAGAACGGCGTCACGGTGCAGCTCGACATCCTCAACCTGCTCAACGTCAAGGCGAGCCAGATCGACTACTTCTACGAGTCGCGGCTGCGGGGGGAACCGGCCGGCGGCGTGGCCGACACGCATCTGCATCCGGTGGAGCCGATGGCGGTGCGGCTGACGGTGGCGGGGCGGTTTTGAGAGGGATGGGAGCGGGTTGCGGGCAGCCAAGCCGCTCTCCGGTCATGCTGATGGCAGTGATCCGGGCCGGAGATATGCGAACATGTGAGGCACATAATCGGCTTTGCCGAGTGTGATGCCGTAATGCCGCAAGATGGCGTAGGCGGTGATGACGTGGAAGTAGAACTGAGGCAGAGCCCAATCCCGAGCGTATTGTTCGCCGCTCATATCGAACGTGATGTTGCCCGGAAGCTCGATCACGATTGGCAGGGTCGCTCCGGCATCGAGAGCATCGTCCGGGAGGCCGTCCAGATGCGCCAATGCGTCGGCGATGCGAGCCCGTGCATCCGCGATTGAGCCGGGCACGTCGCCGGCATTGCGCCCCTCGGCTGCCACGGCAGCAAGCGATTGGGGAATATCTTCGCCGCTAAGGCGGAACGTTGCTTCCTGAGCTTGATAGGCAGCAAAACAAACCTGTGACGCCAGTGGATACATATCTGGTGCCAGACGCGCCGATAGCAGACCATCGGCCTGATCCACCCTCTGATGCACTGCTTTGTCCAGCAGCCCGGACAGCGTCCGCAACATGTTCCTGTAGGTCGGTACCAGAAGGTTAGTCAGCGACATAATCAGTCTCGCGGCGACGGCTACTTCAAGGCCTACCCTATTTCCGCGAGAGCGAACACCATAAGTCGAGGCCCACTTTTTCCCATTCCGACCCCTACGGCCCCACCCGCTTCCGCACCACCATCTCCCCCCGGAACAAGAACTTCTGCGCGCGCTTGCCCGTGTCCACCTCCGTGGTGAAGACGTTGCCCTTGCTGTCCACGGCGAGGTTGTGGACCCAGTGGAAGTCGCCGGCCATGCGGCCGTTGCGGCCGAAGGCGCCGAGCACTTCGCCGGTGTCGCGCTTGAGGGTGCGGACCTCGTTGTTGGCGCCGTCCGCATTGAGGAGGTAGGTCTGGTCGGGGTCGGGCCAGAGCGCCAGTTCCCAGACCGAGCCGTTGGCGCGGGTGTCCTTTTCCACGAAGAACTCCTTCACGAAGCTGCCGTCGCGGCGGAACACCTGGACCCGGTCGTTGGCCCGGTCGCAGACATAGACCAGCCCGTCGCGGGCAATCTGGACGCAATGGACCGGGTTGCGGAATTGCTGGGCCGGCGCGGCGGCCGGGTCGTAGGCGGGCAGGGTCTCGTCGGTGGGCGGCTTGCCGTAGGCGCCCCACATCCGCTTGAACGCTCCGGTCTCGGCATCGAACACGATGACCCGGTGGTTGAAGTAACCGTCGGCGACGAAAAGCTCGTTGGTCTCGGGGTCCACCTGCATGGCGGCGGGCCGTCCGAGGCGGGTCGTGTCGAGGCTGTTGGTCTGGGGACCCTGCTTGCCGATCTGCAGGAGGAATTTCCCCTCCGGCGTGAATTTCAGGATCAGGCCATCCTGCTCACCATTGCCGGCGAGCCAGACGAAGCCTTTGTGGTCGATATGGATGCCGTGCTCGTTCTGCGGCCAATCATAGCCTTCGCCCGGCCCGCCCCATGACCGGACGAGGGTGCCCGCCTGGTCGAAGACGAGCACGGGCGGAGCGGGGTGGCAGCATTTGGTACGTGGCGGCGTGAGGCTGGCGGCCTTCTCGTCATCGGTGAGGGAGCGCGGGCGCTGCACCACCCAGATCCGGTCCTCAGCATCCACCGCGACGCCGGACGCCTGGCCCATGATCCAGTTGTTCGGCAAGGGTTTAGGCCAAGTCGAATCGACCTGGAAGGTCGGGGGCTCCGCTGCGGCCACGCCTGCGAAGGCGACGGCGAGCACGGCCAGACCAAGCCTGAGCCTCATGGCATTTCTCTCCCAAACCCGTTTTTTGTTGAAGTAAGTCTCCGCCGGGCCGGGGCCTTTGTCCATCGGCCGCAGCTCGCCGACCTGTATCGACATGCAGCGTTTGTCACGAGGATCGCTCCTCAGGAATCCGTCGGATCGAGCCCATGGCTTCTAACTCAGGTCGACGATTCATCATCGAGCGGCGGGAACTCGACGGTTTTGCCACCCGCACCGTCATTCCGGGGCGCTGAAGGCGAGCCCGGAATCCAGAACCGCCGACCTTGCGACGTTGAACTGGACCAAATCGAAGCCTGCGATATACGGCACGCGTCGCGGCTCTGGATTCCGGGCTCCGCTACGCGGCCCCGGAATGACGGGATCCTGTCTATCGCCACCATGACACCCGGCATCGACCCGAGTTCAAATCCGTCGGATCACCCCTCCGGTTTGACCGCTCTCCGGCCCGGCCTGTAGACACCGCGGCCCCTTCACGCGCGCGAGGATCCCATGGCCGCCATCACTGCAACCATCGCGGCGGAGCTCAAGGTCGCCGAGCGGCAGGTCGCTGCCGCCGTCGAACTCCTTGATGGCGGGTCGACGGTGCCGTTCATCGCGCGCTACCGCAAGGAGGTCACCGGCGGCCTCGACGATTCCCAGCTCCGCGATCTAGAGGAGCGCCTCGCCTATCTGCGCGACCTGGAGGCGCGCCGCGCCGCCATCCTCGAGAGCATCGACGGCCAGGGGAAGCTCGACCCGGCCTTGAAGGCGCGCATCCTCGCCGCCGACACCAAGGCACGGCTCGAAGACCTCTACCTGCCGTTCAAGGTGAAGCGCCGCACCAAGGCGCAAGCCGCCCGCGAGGCCGGGCTCGGCCCCCTGGCGGAGGCCTTGCTCGCCCATCCCGAACGCGCGCCGGAACAGGCTGCCACCGGCTTCGTCGATGCGGGCAAGGGCATCGCCGATGTCGAGGCCGCGCTGGAGGGCGCGCGCACCATCCTGATCGAGCGGTTCGGCGAAGACCCGGAACTGGTGGGCGCCTTGCGCGACACGGTCTGGCAGCGCGGCCGAATGACCTCCAGCGTCAAGAAGGGCAAGGAAGCGGCCGGCGAGAAGTTCGCCGACTATTTCGACTTCTCCGAACCGCTCACGCGCCTGCCCTCGCACCGCATCCTGGCCCTGTACCGGGGCGAGAAGGAGGACATCCTCGACCTCGACATCACCGACGCCCCCGGCGACGTGGCCGAGAAGGGCGTGCCCACCTGGCAGGAACTGCGCATCGCCCGCGCCTTCCGCATCGGCGATCATGGCCGGCCGGGGGACCGATTCCTGATGGAGACCGTGCGCCGGACCTGGCGCACCAAGCTGAAACCCGCCCTCGACACCGACCTGCGCGGACGCCTGAAACAGGTGGCCGAGACCGGGGCCGTGGGCGTCTTTGCCGGAAACCTTCGCGACCTGCTGCTTGCCGCCCCCGCCGGTGCCCGGCCGACTCTCGGCCTCGATCCGGGGTTCCGGACCGGGGTGAAGGTCGCGGTGGTGGATGCCACCGGCAAGGTCGCGGCCACCGACGTGATCTACCCGCACGAGCCCCGCCGCGACTGGAACGGCGCGCTCGTCGCGCTGGCCAAGCTCTGCCGCGCCCATAAGGTCGAGCTCATCGCCATCGGCAACGGCACCGCCTCGCGCGAGACCGACAAGCTCGCCGCCGAACTCATCGCCAAGCAGCCGGAGTTGAAGCTCACCAAGGTGATGGTGTCGGAAGCCGGCGCCTCGGTCTATTCGGCCTCCGCCTATGCCAGCGCCGAATTGCCGGGCCTCGACGTGACCCTGCGCGGGGCTGTCTCCATCGCCCGGCGCTTGCAGGACCCGCTCGCCGAACTGGTGAAGATCGAGCCGAAGGCCATCGGCGTCGGTCAGTATCAGCACGATCTCGGCGAGGGTCAGCTTTCCAAGGCCCTCGATGCGGTGGTGGAGGATTGCGTGAACGGCGTCGGCGTCGACGTGAACATCGCCTCCGCGCCCCTGCTCGCCCGCGTCTCCGGCCTCTCCGAGCGGGTGGCGGCCAACATCGTGACGACGCGGGACGAGAAGGGCCCGTTCCGCACGCGCGCAAGCCTCAAGAAGGTCGCGGGCCTCGGGCCCAAGGCCTATGAGCTCGCCGCCGGCTTCCTGCGCATCCGCGATGGCGACGATCCCCTCGATGCGTCGGGCGTGCATCCGGAAGCCTATCCGGTGGTGCGCCGCATCCTCGCCGCCGCCGGACAGCCCATCCAGGCCGTCATCGGCAACGGCCCCATCCTGAAGAGCCTCGACCCGAAGCGCTTCACCGACGAGACCTTCGGCCTGCCCACGGTCACCGACATTCTGTCGGAATTGGAAAAGCCCGGCCGCGATCCGCGACCGGCCTTCAAGACCGCGACCTTCCAGGAGGGCGTCGAGAAGATTTCGGACCTCCGGCCCGGCATGCGCCTCGAAGGCGTCGTCACCAATGTCGCCGCCTTCGGCGCCTTCGTGGATATCGGGGTCCACCAGGACGGTCTCGTCCACATCTCGGTCCTGGCCGACCGGTTCGTGAAGGATCCGCGCGAGGTGGTGAAGCCCGGCGACGTGGTGCAGGTGCGCGTCGTCGAGGTGGATGCCAACCGCAAGCGCATCGCGCTCAGCATGCGCTCGGAGGAAGCGGGTGCGCCGCGCGGCGGGCGGCCGGAGGAACGCCCGTCCTCGTCGCGGCCCCAGCAGCGACCTGCACCAGCCCCGGCGCCACGCGGCCCGGCCCCCGACGGTGCCCTGGCGGAGGCCCTGCGCCGGGCGGCGGAGGGCAAGGACCGGGGACGCCGCTGACGGTGCGCATTCCCCTCTCCCCGCTCGCGGGGAGAGGACCGAAGGCACCTCGTCGTGCCTTCGGTGAGCGAGAGGCGAAGCCGAAGCGAGGGTGAGGGGGCGATTCCGGACGTGGCTCCTTCGGAATCGCCCCCCTCACCGTCGGCTGCCGTCTCGCCGCGACGACCGACCGCCTCCTTTACAGCGAGGAGAATATCCCCCTCAGCACGCCGCCACGTTCACCGCGAGACCGCCGAGCGAGGTCTCCTTGTACTTCGCCTGCATGTCGTTGCCGGTCTGGCGCATGGTCTCGATGACCTCGTCCAGGCTGACCCGATGGATGCCGTCACCGCGTAGTGCCAGGGAGGCGGCCACCACCGCCTTGTTGGCGCCGAAGGCGTTGCGCTCGATACAGGGGATCTGGACGAGGCCGCCGATCGGGTCACAGGTCATGCCGAGATGATGCTCCATGGCGATCTCGGCCGCGTTCTCGATCTGCAGAGTCGAGCCGCCGAGCAGCGCGGCGAGCCCGGCCGCCGCCATGGCCGCCGCCGAGCCGACCTCCCCCTGGCAGCCGACCTCGGCGCCGGAAATCGAGGCGCGGCTCTTGATGAGACCGCCGATGGCGGCCGCCACCAGCAGGAATTCGCGGCCGCGCTCGTCCGACCAGCCGGGGCAGAAGTCGCGGGCGTAGCGCAGGACGGCCGGGACGATCCCGGCCGCGCCGTTGGTGGGGGCTGTCACCACCCGGCCGCCGGCAGCGTTCTCCTCGTTCACCGCGAGGGCGAACAGGCTGATCCAGTCCATGATCTCGTGGGCCGGCCGGGTGTTGAGGTGGCGGTTGGCCTCCAGATCCTCGAACAGCTTCTTGGCCCGCCGCCGCACCTTGAGGCCGCCGGGCAATTCGCCGGTCTGGCGAAGCCCCCGGTCGATACAGGCGAACATCGCGTCGCGAATCGCGTCCAGCCCCTCGTCGATGACCTCGCGGCTGCGGCTCGCGCCCTCGTTGGCGCGCTGGACCTGGGCGATGGAAAAGCCGGTGCGCAGGCATGTCGCCAGCAGATCGGCGGCGCTGGCATAGGGCAGCGGAAACGTCATTGCCTCGCCCACCGCCGCCGCTTCCTCGCCGACCACGAAGCCGCCGCCGATGGAGTAGCAGGTGACCGTGTCGAGCACGCCGCCATGCGCGTCGAGGGCGCGGAACTGCATGCCGTTGGTATGGACCGGTAGCACCTCGGTGAAGTTGAAGACGAGATCGGTCTCGAGGGCGAAAGCCGGTCCACCGAGGCCGAGCCTGCCCGTCCGCTTCGCTTCGGCCACGTATTCGTCGACCCGGTCGGGGTCGATCCCGGCGGGGCTATGGCCGAGCAGGCCGAGAAGAATGGCGACATCGGTCCCGTGCCCACGCCCGGTCCAGGCGAGGGAGCCGAAGATCTCGGCGCGGATGCGCGCGAGGCCGGGACGCCGCCGCGTCCGCTCGCGGAAATCGAGGGCCGCCACCATCGGCCCCACCGTATGCGAGCTCGACGGGCCGATCCCGATCTTGAACAGGTCGAAAGCGCTGATCATCGGTCCCGGTCCGCCTCATCCGCAGCGTCGCGCCACCATGCGGCAGTGCGATCGCTCATCAGACAGACCGTGATCTGAAGATCGCGCCCCGTCTTCGCAAGTGCGCCGTCCGACCTGCGAAATCCGGGCCGGACACGTTCTGTTCCGACGGGCCGCGTGGCGGGGGCGATGCTCCGGCTCATATCAGGCCACACTGAACCTGACCCAAAGACCAGGGCCGCTGAGGTCTTGCGGACGACCGCCGCCGCGCCGTCGCGTGGGCAGACCTCGATGAGTCCGGCTCATCGAGGTCTGGTATCAGTGGAAGAACGGCAGAAAGTGCGGCGCGTAGAGGCCGAAGCCCAGCATCACGAGGCCGGCGACGCCCAGGAACCCCCCCGCCAGCGTCAGTGCGGCGATGCCGGTGATGACCTGGGCCGAGGCGAGCACGATGCCGATCTGGAAGGCGGCCGAGCCGAATTCGTAATGATGGTAGCGGTGGAGCGCGAGGTCGCGATGCTCCTGCGAGGCCCGCGCCTTCTCCTGCAGCTCCTTGCGCCCGTCGCCGGTGGCGGGGTCCGATTCCCAGCGCGCCATGGTCTTGGCCCATTCGGCCCGCTTGGCGGCGATGGCCGGTGCGTTGGCCGTCTCCGGCGGGATCAGGGCGAGGGTTTCGTCGGCGGTCTTGAGGATGGTGCCGCGGATGGTGCGGGCCTGGTAATAGGCCCATTGGTTGGAGGATTCGACGTTGGCGCTGAGCGCCTCGGTCTGCGCCCCCTTGGCCAGGGTCTCGGCCAGCGCCAGGAACAGCGCCAGCACCGAAATCAGCAGCGCGACCTTCTTGTTCGAGCCCTCGATGGCTCCGTGACCCGACATGCCGGATGCTCCCTCTCGTGTTCGACGGCGGGAGTCACAGCCGATCCGCCGAGGAAGCGCAACCGTTTCCTCGGTGGTTCTGGGCCTGCGTCGTCCGGCTCCTCAATCCTTGAAGACGTAGCCGGCGATGATCTTGAGCCCGACCGGGCGGCCGGCGGCGAGGCGGTGGGTATCGGAGGCCTCCACCACGACGGTCTTGCCTTCGGGGCGGTCCACCTCGATCCGCTGGCGGCCCTGGCTGCGGTAGGACGAACGCACATGGCCTTCGAGATGGGCCTGGTCGGGCTCGGCGAATTGCAGCTGCCACGGTCGCGCATAGAGCTTGACCGGGCCGACGAGACCGGCCGGGGCCTTGACCGGGGTCAGCCGGCCGTTGACCCGCACCTCGCCCCCCTGAACGATCGCTTCGACTTCGATCGTGTCGCCAAGGAACTTGAGCACGGTGGAGGAGACCGGGTTTTCCTGGACCTCGTCCGGGGTGCCGATCTGTTCGAGTCGGCCCTTGGACAGGACGGCGACGCGGTCGGAGAGCTCCAGCGCCTCGTCCTGGTCATGGGTCACGAAGATCGTGGTCTGGCCGGTGCGGTCGTGGATCTCGCGAAGCCAGCGGCGCAGGTCCTTCCTCACCTGGGCGTCGAGGGCGCCGAAGGGCTCGTCCAGCAGCAGCACGCGGGGCTCCACGGCCAGGGCGCGCGCGAGCGCGATGCGCTGGCGCTGGCCGCCGGAGAGCTGCGACGGGTAGCGGTCGGCGAAGCCCGAGAGCTTGATGAGGTCGAGGAGATCACCGACCCGGCGTTTGATCTCGGCCTTGGCCGGCCTGTCCGCACGCTTCCGGGCGTTGAGGCCATAGGCGATGTTCTCGGCCACGCTCATATGCTTGAACAGGGCGTAATGCTGGAACACGAAGCCGACGGCCCGCTCCTGCACCGGAACCCGCGTGGCATCGTCGCCGCCGAAGATGATGCGGCCGCGATCGGGAAAGTCGAGCCCGGCGATGATGCGCAGCAGCGTGGTCTTGCCCGAGCCCGAGGGGCCGAGCAACGCCAGCAATTCGCCCGCCTGCACGTCGAGGGAGAGGTCGTGCAGCACCGCCGCCGTGTCGAAGGTCTTCGACAGGTTCTCGACCCGGATCGCCGTGGACGAACCCACCGGGTCAGTGACCCCGTGCGCCCGCTGCGATCTCGGCACTGAAGCGCCATTCGAGGAGTGATTTGACGAGGAGGGTGACAAGAGCGAGGCCGGCAAGGAGGGAAGCGACGGCGAAAGAGGCAACGAAGTTGTACTCATTGTAGAGGATCTCCACGTGGAGCGGCAGCGTATTTGTCAATCCGCGGATATGGCCTGAGACCACCGACACCGCGCCGAATTCGCCCATCGCCCGGGCGTTGCAGAGGAGCACGCTGTAGAGCAGGCCCCAGCGGATGTTGGGCAGCGTCACGGTCCAGAAAGCGTGCCAGCCGGAGGCGCCGAGGGTCAGCGCCGCTTCTTCTTCGGCAGTTCCCTGTTCCTGCATCAACGGGATCAGCTGGCGGGCGACGAAGGGGAAGGTGACGAAGATCGTGGCGAGCACGATGCCGGGAACGGCGAAGATCACCTGGATGTCGTGCGCGATCAGCCACGGGCCGAGGAGGCCCTGGGCCCCGAAGACGAGTACGTAGATCAGCCCCGAGACCACCGGCGAGACCGAGAACGGCAGGTCGATGAGGGTCACGAGCAGGTTCTTGCCGCGGAACTCGAACTTGGCGATGGCCCAGGAGGCCATGATGCCGAAGACGAGGTTGAACGGCACGGCGATGGCCGCCGTCAGCAGGGTCAGGCGGATCGCAGAGCGCGCATCCGCCTCCGTGAATGCGGCGAGATAGGCTGACCAGCCTTTCGCGAAGGCCTGGATGAACACCGTCACCAACGGCAGCACCAGGAACAGGGCGAGAAAGACCACCGCGACCCCGATCAACACCACCCGGACGACACGGCCTTCCGTGACCACGCTCCGTGCGCGGGCGGGCGGACCTCCGGCCTGGAGATTGGGGTGCCGGACATCCGGGTTTCCGACAACGGCGCTAGACATAACCGAACCTCCTGCGGCTCCAGGCCTGGATCAGGTTGATGGCGAGCAGGGTCAGGAACGAGATCCCGAGCATGATCGTCGCGATGGCGCAGGCGCCCCCATAATCGAATTCCGAGAGCTTGATGACGATGAGGAGCGGGGCGATTTCGGAGACGTAGGGAAGGTTGCCGGCGATGAAGATGATCGAGCCGTATTCACCGACGCCGCGGGCGAAGGCGAGGGCGAAGCCCGTGAGCACGGCCGGGATCAGGGGCGGTAGCACCACCTTCACCAGCGTGTGCCAGCGGCCGGCGCCGAGGGTGGCCGATGCCTCCTCGATCTCCTTGTCGATCTCGACGATCAGGGGCTGCACCGTCCGTACGGCGAAGGGCAGGCCGATGAAGACCATGGCGATGTAGATGCCCACCGGCGTATAGGCGGCCTCGATCCCGAGCTTGGCGAGCTGTTCGCCCACGAGACCGTTGGGGGCATACAGGGAGGCCAGGGCGATGCCGGCGACGGCGGTCGGCAGGGCGAAGGGAAGATCCACCACCGCGTCCACGATCTTGCGGCCGGGAAACCGGTAGCGGGTGAGAACCCAGGCGATGAGGAAGCCGAAGACCGAGGCGGTCAGCGCCGCGAGGAGCGAAACCCCGAAGCTTACGCGCAGGGCGCTGGCGACGCGCGGATCGGTGGCGACCGCCCAAATTCCCGACAGGCCGAGGCCGGAGGCGCGGGCGACGAGAGCGGCCAGGGGCAGCAGCACGATGATGCCGAGGCAGGTCAGGGTATAACCGAAGGTGATCCCGAAGCCGGGAATCACACTGGGCTGACGGAAGCGTCGTCTCGGACGCAGAGGGGGCTCTGCCATGGGGTGGTCCTGATAATGGATCGCCTCGCTCACGCATCGGCGGGTCGGGAAGCGGGCACGGTGTCCGGCGGAGGTCGCCCCCTGCTCCCTGGGCACCCTCCCCGTGACGGCTGCTAGATTCACACACCTGCTCTTCAAGGCAGAGCGCGTCCCTCTCCCCCTTGTGGGGAGAGGCTAGGAGTGGGGGTGGCTCCGCCAGCCTCCGCAGCATCAGGGTCGCCCAACCACCCACACCACCTCCTCCTCCCCGCAAGGGGGAGGAGGAGGGCAGGGTAGCGCGCATACCGCGACATGTGTGCCTATCGTCGGCCGGAGAGAGGCGCGCTACGGCGCCGGCTTGCTCAGCTGGTCGAACAGCCCACCATTGTCGAAGTTCTTCCTCTGGATATCGTCCCAGTTGCCCTGAAGATCCTCGATCTTGAAAAGTTTCAGTTCGGGCAGCTGCGCTAGATGCTCGGGCTTGGCGGCCTCACGCTTGATCGGGCGGTAATGATGCTTGGCGAAGATCGCCTGCGCCGCGTCCGAATAGAGGAACTGCAGATAGGCCTCGGCCTGCTTGCGGGTGCCTTTCTTGTCGACATTGGCATCCACGAGGGCGACCGGCGGCTCGGCGTAGATCGAGGTCGGCGGAACGATCACGTCGAACTTGTCGCGGCCGAACTCTTCAAACACCAGATAGGCTTCGTTCTCCCAGGTCGGCAGCACGTCGCCGAGACCGCGCTGGGCGAAGGTCACGGTGGAGCCGCGCGCGCCGGTATCGAGCACCGGCACCTGCTTGTAGAGCTGGCCGACGAAGGCGTTGGCCTTGTCGGCGTTCTTGCCTTCCTTCTCGTAGGCGTAGCCCCAGGCCGCGAGGAAGTTCCAGCGGCCGCCAGCCGAGGTTTTCGGGTTCGGGGTGATCACCTTCACGTCGGGCTTCACGAGATCGCCCCAATCCTTCACGCTCTTCGGGTTGCCCTTGCGCACGAGGAACACCACGGTCGAGGTGTAGGGCAGACCTTCATTGGGCAGCTTGGTGCGCCAATCGGCAGGAATCTTCTTCGAGATGCGGCTGATCGCATCGATGTCGGAGGGGATGCCCAGGGTCACCACATCGGCCGGGATGCCGTCGATGACGGTGCGGGCCTGCGAGCCGGAGCCGCCATGGGCCGCGCGGATGGTGACCGTCTCGCCGGTCTTCGCCTTCCACTCCTCGATGAAGGCCGCGTTGATCTCCTTATAGAGTTCCCGCGTCGGGTCGTAGGAGACGTTGAGGAGTTCGGTCTGCGCCTGGGCGCTGCCGGTGGCGAACAGCGCGGACCCGAACCCTGCCGAGACCAGGCCGAGCGAACCGGCGCACAGGGCAATGACACGTCTGCGGTTGGACAGACGGCGGGCATTCGGCGGGGAGGATAGGTTCGAGCTCACAGGTTCGTCTCCGGCTACATCGCGGCTGCGGGACAAAGCCGTCCCGACGCCTCGGTGGCGCTAGGTTTCGTTCGTTTTAAAGAACAATGTCAAGCTTGACCGAGGGGTGCCTCTTTCGTTCTAGATA
This sequence comes from Methylobacterium sp. WCS2018Hpa-22, assembly GCF_031843785.1. Taxonomy (NCBI): domain Bacteria; kingdom Pseudomonadati; phylum Pseudomonadota; class Alphaproteobacteria; order Hyphomicrobiales; family Methylobacteriaceae; genus Methylobacterium; species Methylobacterium sp. WCS2018Hpa-22. The sequence continues at coordinate 75,007 of NZ_JAVTJA010000010.1, read as the reverse complement.
GGCAATTCTCCTTACGAAAGCGAAGGCGTGAGGAGGAAAACATTTGCTATAGAAGTATGTTCTATCTGTATCCGCGAAGGGAGAATATAAAGCCTCGGTCAGCTAGTTCTATAGAACGAACGTTCCGTAACATTTCCGGCGCCAATGTGCATTGCAGCATCAGGCCCGGTTTCCCGGGTCCGTACGCGCGGAGTGTCTCATAGGTGGGGTCGGTCATGGAGCTGCGATAGCGCGCCATTCCGGCCAGACACGACGGAAAACCGGATGCGGGAACCCGCAGCCGGTTGTGCTGGCAGAAGGGCTTCCCGAACGCCTGAGAATCAGGAGATCGGGACAGGCTTGGTCTGGAAGGAGCAGTGCCTGCGCAGGCGTCCCTTCGAGGAACGGCTCAGTCGGAGGCGAGGGCGACCAGGGAGAACAGGGTCGCGAGCAGGATGTTTCCGGCGACGACGAGAACGAGGACGGTCATGGGATGGGATTTCGCGGGTTGGCGGAAGACGGGCCGGGCAGGTCCAGCACGTAGCCGCGACCGATAGCACCGCAATTCTGAACGCTGTGTGTCGTCTCGCTCATCCCTCTGACGGATCGCGCCTGTAACGGGTCACCCCTTCCGCCGACTGAGCTTCGACAGCAGGGATTCGATGCGTTCGCCAACCGGTTCGATCAGCGAATCGGCATAATGGGCCCGCAGGTTCAAACCGAGATGGCGTCGCACGCTTGCCGTGAGCGATACCGGCCTGCCCCGCGGCGTCCGACCGTCCTGCCCGTCATCCGGCTGCATTTTGGTCATGAGGGGAACTCCGCTCATGCCGACTTCCCAAGGGGGGACTGGGTCGGCCCTGACCGGTAGGCTGCCAGGGAATGGTTAAGAACAATTTTATCCATTTCCGTAAAAAGTCTGTAAGGCCAAGCTTCTAGGGCGAGCGTCCCGTTTTCCCTTATCTGTCAATGACATTTTACATTTTTCGAAGCGAAATAAATCCGTCAGCCATACCACCGGGAGGAAACGGCGCGGGTGCAAAGGGTTGCGTCCGGCCAAGCCCCCTGGCGATCCGCAAACAGGGTTACCGAATGGTTTCCGGCTGTGGACGGCTGCGCCGAAGCGGGGTTACAACGCTCTCGCTCACTGAATCGGATTCAAGTGTTCGGAGAGCAAAAATCGCATGAAGGGGAGATCTTCAAAGAATGCAGACCATCACCATCACAGTGCGAGAACGTGACACCGTATTAGCGGCGCTGCGTTACTATCAATTCTATCGCCTTCAGGGCCATCCTTTCGATCCTCGGCAAGATCACCTGATCGATGCAATTGCAAGTCACTCAGGTGAAAGTCTAGATCTTGCGGAGATCGACGATCTTTGTGCCGGCATTCAGGGCAACAAACACGCCCTGAGCGCGGCTGCGTAACACCCCCACAGGGGGCCTCGATACGTCGGCGGCGGCCCTTCTGCGCCGCCTAAAGACGGGGATGGGCCGAGCGCCGCACACTCCACGTCTTCGCCAAGACGACGCTGGTCGGGGCGGATGTCCGAAACGGCCTAAAAGAAAAACCTTCTCTTTTCACGATTTGCCAGGACATCCTTCACGACCCGCTGGGCCATCGCCCATCCGGCCCACGTGCAGGCCGCAGGCACCGTGCCGGGCTCCCCCGGCCGGTGCGCCGCGACGATGCCCGAAAGCTCGACCGGACCCATCGGCCCTTCGCTTCACGGAGCCTTGGCGAGCTGATTCTTGGCCCGCTCGACCGCCGCGTTGCAGGCCTGGGCGTCGCCCTTGCCGTCGGCGGTGCGCGCCTCGTCCAGGGCGACCTTGGCCTGCATCGCGGCATCGGCGCCTTTTCCCGCCTCAGCGGATTTCTCCGGCGGAGCGGCCGGGGTGGAGGCATTGCCTCCCTGCGCGGTTTCCCCCTGGCCTTCGCGCGCGCCGGCCGCCGCCTTACCCGAGGTCGAGGCGGAGATGGCGCCCGTCGCCTCGTCCTTCACCCGCGTCTCAAGGCGCGCGATCTCTTCCGAACAGGGGGAGGCGAGGGCCGGGCCCGCCGCGAGGCCGACGGTGAAGCCGGCAGCCAGCAGCACGGCGAGGGGACGGGATTTCTGAATCATGGGGTATCCTCAAGGGGGGCTGTGACGGGACAACCCGTGTCCGGCCCCTTCGGCTCCCCTGACGCGGCGAAGTTTACGCCTCGGCGAACCCTGTCGATCCCGGCCGCCCACCGCCATGGTCGTGGTCGCATTCACCGTGGTCGGCCAGCACCTGGATGACCCGGCACTCACCCACCCGCCCGTGGCCGCATTCCGTCACCATGCGCTGCAACTCCGTACGCAGGGCGATCAGCCGGGTGATGCGCTGCTCCACCTCCGCGAGGTGACGTCTCGCCAGACGGTCCACCTCGGCGCAGGATTCCTCCGGTTGCGCGCTCATGGCGAGAAGTTCGCGAATCGCATCGACCTCGAAGCCGAGTTCGCGCGCGTGACGGATGAAGTTGAGCCGTGCCACCTCGGCGTCGCCATAACGGCGCTGCTGCCCATCGGTACGCGGGGGTGACGGCATCAGCCCGACCTGCTCGTAATAGCGGATCGTCGGCACCTTCACTCCGGCGCGGCGCGACAGGATTCCGATCGAGAACGTCATTTTCCGCTTGATCCTCTAGTCGCTAGAGCTTGTAAGCTTCTGTTTAACGACGAAACGAGGAGAGAGCCATGGCCGAATCCTGCTGCGGCACGAGCCTGAACCAGACTGAAGCCCACACGCATGTGCATTCCCACGATCATGCCCATGACACGGCGGGCGCTCACGATCACGCCGTGGCGACGCACGCTCCGAAGGCCTCGTCGCACGAGGAATCTTGCGGTTGCGGCGGGGGCGTTCCGGTCTTCGACGGGGTCGATCCGCGCTATAAACGGGTGCTGTGGTTCGTCATCGCCCTCAACGGCGCGATGTTCGTCACCGAGATGGCGGCTGGCCAGGCGGCTGGTTCGCAGGCGCTGAAGGCCGACGCCCTCGACTTCCTGGCCGATACCGTCACCTACGGCCTCAGCCTCGCGGTCATCGGTGCGAGCCTTCGCACCCGCTCGTTGGCGGCTCTGGCCAAGGGGGTAAGCCTCAGCCTGATGGCGGTCTGGGTCTTCGGCTCGACGATCTACCAGACGCTCGTTCTCGGCGTGCCGAGCGCGGAATGGATGGGCGGGATCGGCCTGCTGGCACTGGCCGCCAACGTCGCCTCGGTGCTGCTGCTGATGCGCTACAAGGACGGCGACGCCAATGTCCGCTCCGTCTGGCTGTGCTCGCGCAACGATGCCATCGGCAACATCGTGGTGATGGGCGCGGCGCTCGCCGTCTGGGGCACCACGTCGGCCTGGCCTGACCTCGCGGTCGCCGCCCTCATGGCCGGCATCTTCCTCACCTCTTCGGTCCAGATCCTGAAACAGGCCTGGGGCGAGTATCGCGAGGGGGGCCGGGAGGCGCAGGTCTTGGCGGCCGAGTGAGGGTGGGACCACCTTAATATGACGTGGTCATTCCGGGGCGCCGACGGCGAGCCCGGAATCCAGAGCCATCAAAGGTACAGGACCTTGCGCTGTCGGCGTTTCTAGATCCCGGACTCTGCTGCGCAGCCCCGGGATGACGTCGCTGATCCGGAAAATCTTCGGCCCCTTACAAGAAAGGGGCCGAAGAGTGTTGCGGTCTTACGAGCTCAGCTGGTCGCGGATCGGCAGCTGCCGGATGCGGCGGCCGGTGGCGGCGAAGACCGCGTTGGCGATGGCCGGCGCCACGGGGGGGACGCCCGGCTCACCGACGCCGCCGAGCGGACGGCTGTAGTCGTTGTTCTGGATCAGGTGGACGTGCAGCTCCTTCGGGGCGGCGTCGAGACGGGTGATCTCGTAACCGTCGAAGTTGTTCTGCTGCGCGCGCCCGTCCTTGAAGGTGATTTCGGCCGACAAGGCCAAGCCCATCCCCATGACGACAGCACCCTCCATCTGCGAGCGGATACGCTCCGGGTTGACCTGCGGCCCGCAATCGACGGCGATGTCGATGCGCTTGACCGAGACTTCGCCCTTGGCGCCCACTTCGACCTCGGCGGCGACCGCCGTGTGGGTGACGAAGCTGTAATGCCCGGCAATGCCGAGGCCCCGTCCCTTCGGCAGCTTGCGGCCCCAGCCGATCCCCTTGGCCGCCGCCTCGATGACGCCGCGCAGGCGCGCGGTCTCGATCGGGTAGCGGGCCGGGTCCTCGCCGTAATTCCACACATCGCCGATGGTGGTCGGGTCGATCACCCGGTCGGGGCCGATCAGGGCCAGCAGGTACTCCTTCGGGTCCTTGCCCGCCGCATGTGCCAACTCGGCGACAAACGACTGGATCGCGAAGGCGTGCGGGATGTTCGACACCGAGCGGAACCATCCGATGCGCACATGGGCGTCGGCCGCCGGGTTCTCGAGCCGGATATTCGGCACGGCGAACGGCGTGTTGGTCAGTCCCATCCCGAGCTCGAAGGGCAGCTCGTTCTTGGCGCCGGCGGCGAAGATCGAGCCGATCGTGGGCGCCGCCGAACGGTGGAGCCAGGCCACCGGCATGCCCTTGTCGTCGAGGCCGGCCTCCAGGCGCTCCACCGAGATCGTGTGGTAGTAGCCGTGATGGAGGTCGTCCTCGCGGGTCCAGGTGAGCTTGACCGGCGCACCGTCCACGGCCTGCGAGCACAGGGCCGCCTCGAGCACGTAATCGGGCTTCGACTTGCGGCCGAAGCCGCCGCCGAGCAGCGTCACGTTCACCCGCACCTTGTCGGCAGGCAGGTTGAGCTTCTTGGCCAGGCGGTCATGGGTCGCCTGGGGAGCCTGCGTGCAGGCCCAGGCTTCGCAGAACCCGTCCTTGATCCGCACGGTGGCGGCCGGCGGCTCCATCGGAGCCTGGACGAGATGGGGCACGAAATACTCGGCCTCGATCCGCTGCTTGGCCTTGGCCATGGCGCCGTCGACGTCACCCTGGTTGCGAACGACCTTGCCGGGCGCGCGCGCCGCCTTCTCCAACTCGCCGCGGAAGGCGACCGAATCGTAATGGGCGTTCGGGCCGTCGTCCCAGGTGATCTTCAGGGCGTCGCGGCCCTTCATTGCCGCCCAGGTGTTCTTGGCGATGACGGCGACGCCGCCGATCGGCTGGAACTCGGACGGGATCTCGGGCGTGTCGATCTTGAACACCTTGACTACGCCGGGGACCTTCATGGTCTCGGCATCGTCGTAGCTCGCCACCTTGCCGCCGAAGACCGGCGGGCGGGCAACGAGGGCGTAGAGCATCCCGTCGAGACGGGTATCGAGGCCGTACATGGCCTTGCCGGTGGTGAAGTCTTGGTTGTCGATGAGGCCGATCTTGCCCTTGCCGATGAACTTGAAGGCTTTCGGATCCTTCAGGGTCACGCTCTCGCGAGCGGGCACGGCGAGTTCGGAGGCTTCCGCCGCCACGTCGCCATAACCGAGCGTGCGCTTCGACTTGGCATGGGTGAGGACCGAGTTCTCGGCCTTCACTTCCGCTGCAGGCACGCCCCATTGCTTGGCGGCGGCCTGGACCAGCATGGCCTTCGCCGCCGCACCCGCATGGCGCAGGTGCGGGAAGAAGTGGCGCAAGCTCCGCGAGCCGTCGGTGTCTTGGTTGCCGAACCGGGCTTCGTCGCCCCAAGCCTGGGCGACCTTGACCTTGGCCCAATCCGCCTCGAGCTCGTCGGCGACGACGAGGGCGACGGAGGTGCGCACGCCCTGGCCCATCTCCGAGCGATGGCAGGTGATGGTGACGGTGCCGTCCGGCGCTATGGCCACGAACACCTTCGGGTCGTCCTGCCAGCCATGCGGCATGGCATCGGCGCCGAATTTCTTCGGCTCGTCCTTCTTGTCCTCGGCACGCGCGGAATCACGCCAGGACAGGGCGAGCACCAGGGCACCCATGCCGCCGAGCATGGCGCGGCGGCTGACATTGGCGAGAGCGCTGGGCGCTTCGGGGGCGGCGGCGGTCGTCTCGGTGGCGAGGTCGGCCATGATCTGTGCGTCGTGAATCACAGGCGCTCTCCCTTGTTGGCGGCCGGCGCGTTTCCGGCGGCCTGATGGATCGCGGCGCGGATGCGCGGATAGGTTCCACACCGGCAGAGGTTGCCGCTCATGGCCTCGTCGATCTGGGCATCGTTGGGCTTCGGCGTCTCCTTCAGGAAGGAGGCCGCCTGCATCATCTGCCCGCACTGGCAATAGCCGCATTGCGAGACATTGAGGTCGCGCCAGGCCACCTGGACCGGATGGTTGCCATCGGGCGAAAGCCCCTCGATGGTCACCACCTCCTGGCCTTCGGCTGCGGAGATGGGGGTGACGCAGCCGCGCACGGCAGTGCCGCCGAGATGGATCGTGCAGGCGCCGCATAGGGCCTGGCCGCAACCGAACTTAGTGCCGGTGAGGCCGACTTCGTCACGCAGGAACCACAGCAGCGGCATGTCGGGATCGCCGTCGAAGCTGCGTTCAGCCCCGTTCACGGTGAGTTTGATCATCGGTCTATCCTGTCATCGATCAGGCCACGGACCGGTCGAGATCGGCGGGCTACCGATCCGTTGGGCTCGCGAATACCTTGGAGGTCGTCACTCAGGCGCGGGGCGCGCGCGACACCGTCGCCGTCCCGCATCGAAACGTCCCTGAGGTGCGGCAGCGGATCCGGCACCCCTCGACAGGGAACCGTCGCAGTGCACGAAGCCCCCACGCCCCGTACCTCATAATGAATCCAATTAAACGGTAGGGGTGCTGCGGTGCAACGGTCGGCAGCCACGGGCGTCACTTTCGTGAAGCTCGGCCGAGGATTCGATGTGCTGTTGCGCACAGTACGTATCGGGCGTCTGGGACGCTTTCGAATGTCGCTCGTTGTTTATGCCGGCTCTGCAGACATCGCTCCAGCGGGCCTCGGTGAAGCGCCAAACCTTTCGAATCGCTTCGACATAACGGTGCTCGAACCGTCCGGCACTTCGCCTCGATCAGGTCTCCACGAGGCCGAAGCTGGACCCGCTCGCCTCGGAATCACCGCGCCCATGGGGCAGAGCGAGGTATTCCGATGAGCGCATCTCGATGAGGCGCGAGACCGTGCGGTCGAACTCGAACGCCTCTCGGCCCTCGGTCGCCGTGTAGAGGCCGGTCGGCTCGGCGGCGGCCGAGGCGATCAGTTTCACGTGGGCATCGTAGAACGTGTCGACGAGGGTGATGAAGCGCTTGGCCTCGTTGCGGTTCGCCTCGCCCATCACCGGGATGTCCGAAAGGATCACCGTCTTGAAGGAATGGGCGATGGCCATGTAGTCGGCGGCGCCCAGCGGCTGGGCGCAAAGGTCGGCGAAGCCGAACCGGGCGACGCCGGCGGCCTCCTCCGGCACGGCCACCTCGCGGCCTTTCACGCGGATCTTGGCAGGCTTGCCCCGGGCTTTGCCGGTGAGCCCCTTGAAGGCCTGATCGAGGGCGGCGGCGGCCGTCTCGTCGGCAGGCACATGATAGACCGAAGCGCCACCGAGCTTCTCCAGGCGGAAATCCGTCCGGGAATCGAGCTTCAGGATCTCGACCCGGCTCTTCAACTCCGCGACGAAGGGCAGGAACAGCGCGCGGTTGAGCCCGCCTTCATAGAGCCGGTCGGGCTCGACGTTGGACGTCGCGACGACGGTGACGCCGCGCTTGAACAACGCCCCGAACAGCCGGCCGAGGATCATCGCGTCGGCGATGTCGGTCACGGTGAACTCATCGAAACACAGCAACGTCGCCTCGTCCGCCAGGGCGTCGGCCACCACCGGGATCGGGTCGTCGCCCTTGGCCGTGCCCGCCTTGAGGGCCTGCCGGTGGGCATGGATGCGCTCATGGGCATCCGACAGGAAGCCGTGGAAATGGACGCGGCGTTTCTTGCCCGGCGCCGCCTCGTGGAAGAGGTCCATCAGCATGGTCTTGCCGCGGCCGACGGAGCCCCAGATGTACAGGCCCTTGGGCGGACCTTCGCTGTCGCCGCTGCGGCCGAACAGCCAGCCGAGCGCGCTGCCCTTCTTCGCCCGACGCCGCCTGTCGAGATCCTGGACCAGCCTGTCGAGGGCCCGGACCAGATGGGTCTGAGCCGGGTCGCGCTCGATGGCGCCCGACGAGACCAGCATGTCGTAGCGCGCCGAAACCGGACCGGCAGGAGAATCACCGCCCTGCGAACCGGCGGAGGATGCGGAACCTGAGGGGGGACTCACGGCGATGGCGACCTTGGATACGGGACGGCGCAAGGGCCGCGTGCGCGTCGATGGAACCGGTCCGGCGACAGGCCCGAAGACCGGTCTGCCGCGCGTCGCCGGAGGGATCAAGCGCGGCATGCCGGCCGGATGACGTTTTGTTGCATTGCACAAAACCGGCGGCGATGCCATCTCGTGGCCTCCTCGAGGGAGGTCACGCCCGGAGCCAGCGCACATCGACGCGATGTCATCCGGAGTACGACGGCACAATGCCCGACACCATTTCGACCGGACCGAATGTCCGGCGCCTCTGGCCCAGCGACCGAGCCATGGTCGAGGCCTATTTCCTGCGGCTCGACCCCGATACCAGAGCCAACCGGTTCATGGCCGCCGTGAGCGATGCTGCGGCCGTTGCGTATGCAGCCCGCGCCCTCAAGGTTGAAGGGCTGGTCTTCGGCGGTTTCGTCGAGGGGACCTTGCGCGCGCTCGGCGAATTGCGTCCGCTCACCGGCCCCGTGCCGGGGCTGAGCCTCGGCCGCGATGCGGAGGCGGCCTTCGCCGTGGAGCGCAGGTTCCGCCGCAACGGCCTCGGCCATGCCCTCTTTCGGCGGATCGTCTCGGCGGCGCGCAACCGCGGCGTCCGCGATCTTCATGTCCGCTGTCTCAGCTGGAACGGCCCGATGCGCGGGCTCGCCACCAAGCTCGGTGCCGAAGTGACCCTGGCCGATGGCGAAGCGGAGGGGGCGCTCGTCCTCGCCCGTCCGACGCCCGCCTCCCTCTGGCGCGAGGGGATCGACGAGGCGCTGGATTTCACCCTGGCGGTGGCCGCCGCCGCCGAGCCGCAGAAACGAGCGGCGTGAGAGATCAAGCGGATTGGCGGCGAGGTCGCCGGACGCTATCCTGGGTTACTCTCGGGCGTCGCCGTCGGCTTCGCATTCGCCCGGCTCCCTGTTCGAAAAGATCACTCCGCCATGAGATCCGTGCTCGCTGCCTGCATCGTCCTGGCTCCTCTCGCCGTTTCGGCGCAGGAGCGGCCGGCGACCCCCGCCATGCTCTGCGCCGACGCCGCAGCCCTGGTGAACCGCGTCGGGGCCATCGTGATGACGACGGGGCCGATCACCTACGACAGGATCGTCCGCGACGGTGGGTTCTGTCCCCTGCCGGAAGCGCCCAAACCCGCCTACGAACTCACCCAGGACGTGGCGAAATGCTTCGTCGGGTATGTCTGCCGCGACAAGTTCAACGAGGGCAGCACGCGCGACTGAGTCCGATCGCGGTTCAGGGCTACGGCCAAGCTGCCATGTTGAAGCCAAGTCTCCACCCGATGGCCGCCGCACCACGGCGCTAACGAAGCTCCTTCGATCACGATCGGGGAGGGGGCTTCTCATGACCATCGGCGAGAATTCAGCACAGGATCGGCGTTCCCGGGAGGGACATGCCACGACGCGCCTGGAGCATTGCGTCGCCCATACGCTGCGGGTGATCGAGGCGGCCCGCATCGAGCGGGAGGATGCGCCGGTGAAGGCGGCCCGTCGCCATCTGGCGGAAATCTACGGCGTCACGCGGCTCAACCGACGCCTGGAGCGCAATCGACATTCGGCGTGAATCCGGCGGCGTTCAGCGCGGCGCACGCCCCGGTTTCATCGCCAGCCAGATCGTATGGCGGGCGCCGCTGGTGACATTGGCCCTGACAGGAACCTCCTCCACGGCGAACCCGCCCCGGCGAAGGCGCTGAGTAAAGGTCCGGTCCGGATGCGCGGACCATACGGCGAGCACGCCGCCTGGCCGCAGGGCCGTCATGGCCGCGCCCAATCCCGCCCCGTCATAGAGCCTGTCATTGGCCGCCCGGGTGAGCCCGTCGGGGCCGTTATCGACGTCGAGGAGGATGGCGTCGTAGGCGGCGGTCGCCGAGCGGATCGCGCCGACGACATCGCCGATCCGCAGGTCCACCCGCGTATCATCGAGGGCATTCGCCGACAGGGCGCTCAATGGCCCGCGCACCCATTCCCCGACGTTCGACACGAGTTCGGCGACGACGATCGCGGCGTCGGGGCGCAACGCATCGAGGGCCGCGCGCAGGGTGAAACCCATGCCGAGACCACCGATCAGGAAACGCGCGCCCGCGCGGCCTCCGACCCGCTCCGCCGCGAGTGTCGCGAGCGCCTTCTCCGAGCCGCTGAGGCGGCTGTTCATCAGCTCGTTATGTCCGAGCTGGATCGAGAATTCGCTGCCGCGCTGAAGCAGCCGCAACTGGCCCTCGTCCCCGGGGATCGGTGCGGTGTCGAGGACGAGCCAGGGAATCATGAGCGGGGCCGGCGGGACTGCATGCCGACCCGGCTATCACAGCTGGGGCGGGGGATCACGCGATGCCGGGCAGGCGCCCCTCCCCCGACAGGGGAGGGGCCATTGGCATCCGGCTAGAACAGGCCTTCGATCTGCCCGTTGGCATCGAGATGGATGCCCTCCGAGGCGGGGACCTTTGGCAGGCCGGGCATGGTCATGATCTCACCGCAGATCACCACGACGAAGCCGGCGCCGGCCGAGAGCCGCACGTCGCGCACGGAGATGAGGTGGCCCGAGGGAGCACCCATCAGGTTCGGGTCGGTGGAGAACGAGTACTGCGTCTTGGCCATGCAGACCGGCAGGTTGCCGTAGCCGTCCTTCTCGAACTGGGCGAGCTTGGTGGCGGCCTTCGATTCCACCTGGATGTCGCCCGCGCCGTAGAGCTTGGTGGCGATGGTCTTGACCTTGTCGGTGAGCTTGGTGTCGGTCTCGTAGGCGAAGGTCAGCGGCTTCTGCTCGCCTTCGGCCAGCTTGACCACGGCCTGCGCCAGCTCCTCAGCGCCGGCTCCGCCTTCCGCCCAATGCTTGCAGGTGATGGCCTCGACATCGAGCTTCTCGCGGCACAGCTCCTTGAGCTTGGCATGTTCCGCGTCGGTATCGGCGTAGAAGTGGTTCACACCGATGACCACGGGCAGGCCGAAGCCGCGCACGTTGGCGACATGCCGGGCGAGGTTGGCGAAGCCCTTCTCCAGGGCGTCGAGGTTCTCGGAGCCGAGCTCCTTCTTCGACACGCCGCCATGCATCTTGAGGGCGCGCACCGTGGCGACGATGACCACCGCCGAGGGTTTCAGCCCCGCCTGCCGGCACTTGATGTCGATGAACTTCTCGGCACCGAGATCCGCGCCGAAGCCGGCTTCGGTGACCACGTAATCGCCGAGCTTGAGGCCGGCGCGGGTGGCGATCACCGAGTTGCAGCCATGCGCGATGTTGGCGAAGGGGCCGCCATGGATCAGGGCAGGGTTGCCCTCCAGGGTCTGGACTAGGTTCGGCTGCAGCGCGTCCTTGAGGAGCACGGTCATCGCGCCGGTAGCCTTGACGTCGGCCAGCGTCACCGGCTTGCGGTCGCGGGTCTCCGCGATGACGATGCGGCCGAGACGGGCCTCGAGGTCGTCGAGATCACGGGCGAGGCAGAACACAGCCATGACTTCCGATGCCACGGTGATGTCGAACCCGTCCTCGCGCGGGAAGCCGTTGGCGACACCGCCCAGCGACTGGGTGATCGACCGCAGGGCGCGATCGTTCATGTCGACGACCCGGCGCCAATGGATGCGGCGCACGTCGATATTGAGCTCGTTGGCCCAGTAGACGTGGTTGTCGATGAGCGCGGCGGCGAGGCTGTGCGCCGAAGTGATGGCGTGGAAATCGCCGGTGAAGTGCAGGTTGATCTGCTCCATCGGCACGACCTGGGCCTTGCCGCCGCCGGCGGCACCTCCCTTCATCCCGAAACACGGGCCGAGCGAGGGCTCGCGCAGACACATCACCGTCTTCTTGCCGATGCGGTTCAGCGCATCGCCGAGGCCGACCGTGGTCGTGGTCTTACCTTCGCCCGCCGGGGTCGGGCTGATCGCGGTCACGAGGACGAGCTTGCCCTCGGGCTTCGATTCCAGCGACTTGATGAAGGCGTGGTCGATCTTGGCGATATGCCGGCCGTAATGGTGCAGGGCATCTTCCGGCACGCCGATCTTCTCGGCCACCTGCGTGATCGGCTGCAGGGTAGCCGCGCGGGCGATCTCGATGTCTGAGGGCATTGGTCTCTCCCGGTCTGTCGTCGCGATGGCGTGTCGCGCTTAACGCTTCTTGTGGACGATCGTGGGTTCGCGGCGTCCGGCGGCGACCCGCGAACAATCCATGCTTCACCGTTGCCATCACTGTGAGCGATGGAGCAAGCAAAAGCGCGTCGGAATTTTTCAACCCGTCTGCAAAATTTCATTTGAGAGCGCCGAGGCTCGGGCGGGTCGCCCGCCTAGGCGGTGTGCGGGGCGGAGTCAGCCCGACATCGCCGTCGCCGTGTAGCCGGCCTGGTTCAGCGCCTCGGCGATCGTCAGGCTCTGGGCGTCGGTGGTGATCGCCACGCGGCCGTGATCGCGGTCGACGGCGACATGCGCCTCCGGATCGATCCGCAGAATGGCTTTGCGCACCGCCTCAGCGCACCCGTCGCAGGTCATGCCGTCCACCTGCATCAGCAGGTCTACCCGTCTCGTATCCATCCAACCGCTCCCGTCGCTGGGTCACGTCTCGCACCTCATGTAGAGCCAAATCCCCTCCCGCCGCGAGGGGGGGATGGTCCGGGAGGCCTCGGGGGCGCTGCCAAGCTGGCTGAAGCCAAGCTTCGAAGCTCATGCAACACATGGCAAAAAACCGGTTCACGCAGCCCGCGCCCATCTTGTGGGACCTCGCCGCCTCGGCGACAAACGGAGCCTGTCTCGATTTGCGTAAACCGTGAGCGAGGCCCCGTGATCTCCGCTCGATCGTCGTGAGGATAAGAGTATTCCGATGGCCCGGATCGTCGGCCGACGCACGGGCCCGTGGCTCCTGAGTCTCATCGGGTTCGTGGTCCTGGCGCCGCTCGCAGTGATCTCCCCCCTCGGCGGCGCCTTCGGACTGGCGGCCATGAGTGGTCTCGTCGCCATCCTGGCCGCGCGCCGGGCGCGCACGCTCGACCTGCGGTGCGAGAAGCTTTCGGGAGAGCTGGATATCCTGTCCCAACGCCTCGTGCGCCTGGAGACGGTGGCCCGGCTCATCGCCGACCAGCAGATGCGGATCGAGCGCGCCCGTGCCGAGGAGGACGGCCCGGCGGAAGCCAAGGCCTCCAAGGAATCCTCGGTGGATGCCGCCGTGGAGGAGGTCACTGCAGAAATCGGCCTGCTCAGTGGCATCGTCCGCGAACTCGCCGCCGTGGTCGCCACGCAGGACGGAGAGATCGCCCGCCTGAAGGCAACGCCACCGGCCGCTCCCGCTCCCGCTCCGACCCCGATCGCCCGTCGTGACGCCGCAGATGCCTCCATCGTCCCGCCGCCTTCCCCGCCGCCAAGAACCGAGACCGCTGCGGCGCCCTGGGTGCCGCGCGCCTGGCCACCGCAGGAGCGGTCCGAGACGGTCGCGGACCGGGTTCGGCCGGACCGGAGCCGGGATGCTGTCATGGTCGCAGCCTTCGATGGCGGCGGGCTCGAAGTCCATCTCCAACCCATCGTCTCTCTGCCGCAACGCAAGGTCGTGTCCTACGAGGCGCTGGCGCGCCTGCGACTCGGCGCCGACATTCTCAAGCCGGAACTGTTCCTGCCGGCCCTCGAACGCCATGGGCGAACCACCGAACTCGATCGCCGCATGCTTCCCCTCGTCGCCACGGTGGCCCGCCACCTCAGCGGACGCGGCAGTCAGGCGGCTGTGACGTACGGCCTGTCGCCGCATTCCCTGTTCGAGCCCGGCTTCCTGCGCACGCTGCCGCGGCTGCTCGCCGGTGAATCCGCGCAGTCGGGACGCCTCGTGATCGCACTGCCCCAGTCGAGCTGGCGCAGCCTGGACGCGGAGCAAGCCGGCGCCCTGGCAGAACTGCGCGGTCGCGTGGGCTTCGCCCTGGACCGTCCCGTCGACCTGCGCCTCGACCCCCTGGCCCTGGCCGATCGGGGCGTCAGTCAGGTCAAGGTGCCCGCCGATCTTCTCCTGCGACCCGATTCCCGCCAGGCCATGCCCGATATCGCCCTGGACGATCTCGTCGCCTCCTTGTCCCGGGCCGGCATCCGGCTCGTCGCCGACGCCGTCGAGCGCGAGAGCGACGTTCCCGATCTCATCGACCTCGACGTGCCGCTGGCGCAAGGCACCGTCTTCGCTCCGGCGCGGGCCGTGCGGGCCGAGGTCCTGGCCGCAGCTCAGGCTCAAGCCGCGCCGCCAGAGACGCCGCCGCCGCCGCAGGAGCCCGGCGACGATCCCGAACCACCGCCGCAGCGCCGGCCGTTCCGCGACTTCCTGCGCCGGGCCGGCTGAAGCCCGCCCGCATCGCTCCGATGCGTTGATTTCGGTGTCCGGCGGGCCTAACCAGTCGGCCATCCCGTCATGCCCCTCGTCCTTGCCAGTCAGGCCTACCCCATGAGCGAACCGTTTGCGCGCGCCACAACGCCGGCGCAGATCCCGACCCTGGGCGGTCTTTCAGCCGTCGCCGGGCAGTACGACCTCATTCTGTGCGACGTCTGGGGTGTGCTCCATGACGGGACGCGGGCTCATCGGGGGGCGGGCGAGGCGCTGATCCGATTCCGCACCCTGCCCGAAGCCGGTCGCCGACGGCGCGTCATCCTCGTCTCGAATGCCCCACGCCCCTGGGCCGGCGTCCAGACCATCCTCGACGGCTACGGCGTGCCGCGCGAGGCCTATGACGCCATCCTTACCTCCGGCGACCTGACCCGGCGCCTGATCGCGGAGCATCCGGGCGAGCGCATCCACCATCTCGGGCCGGAACGCGACGCGACGATCTTCGATGGCCTCGATATTCGCCTCGTGGCGGCCGGTGAGGCGGAGCGTGTGGTCTGCACCGGCCTGTTCGACGACACGGTCGAGACGGCGGAGGATTACCGGGATACGCTGGCCGGCTTCCGGGCGCGGGACGTGCCGATGATCTGTGCTAATCCCGACCTCGTGGTCGAGCGCAAGAAGAAGTTGATCCCCTGCGCCGGCCTGATCGCGCAAGCCTATGCGGAGATCGGTGGTTCAGTGACCTATGCCGGCAAGCCGTACCGTCCCGTCTACGAGGCGGCGCTCGCCATGGCGGCGGACCTCGATGGCGGCACCGCGCCGGACGTCGCCCGCGTCCTCGCCGTCGGCGATGCCCTGCGTACCGATATCGCGGGGGCGGCGGCCTACGGAATCCCGAACCTGCTGGTGGCGCGCGGCATCCACGCGGAGGAGCTCGGCGTCCTGGCCGAACACGACACGCTCGGCGAGGTGGCCGAATGGCTAGCCCGCCAGGAGGTCCACCCGGATGCCGTCATCGAACGATTGGTCTGGTAGGCTCTCGCGGCTTGATCGTTCCAAAGCCGCGAGGCCCGACTGATCACGCGAACAGAGCGTCGATCTCGTCCTGGGCCGTGGCGGGGCCCTTGATCTGCGGTCCGTTGAGGAGGAGGAGTTCGGCCCGAACCCGGCGCTCCACCTCCGCCGGATCTGTGCCGCTTTCGTCCTTCGCCTTCACTGCGGTGGCGAAGCGCGACAGCCGATTTTCGAGCTGCCGCAGGGATTCGCTGACCTTCGCGATCCGCTGCCCAGTAATGTCCTGGAACGTGCAGGCCTCGAAGATGTCGTTCATCCGTGACTCGACCGAGGCACGGTAGTTCTTGTCGTTGGGCAGGCTGAGGATTTCCTCGGCTGCCGTCATGATCGAGTTCGTCGCGCCGGCCGTCGCCTCGACGACGCTGCCGAGTTCCACATGGGCCATCGGCAGCCGGTCGCGGGTGAGCTCGTTCGCCCGCAGGGCCGCGATCTCCTTCCGGACATGCGCGATGTAGTCGGCGATCTCGACCAGCTCGCGGATCAGCGATGGGCGTGTCGATGCCAGCGTAGGGCCGTTCGTCCGTGCTTTCTCGCCCATGCCTATCGCTCCACGACACTCTGCTTCGTCGAAGAAGGGAAAGCGGGTCTGCGGCTCAAGCGCCGCAGACAGCCTCGATCTTGCTCTTCAGGGTTGCCGCATTGAAGGGCTTGACGATGTAGTTGTTCACGCCGGCCTTCTTGGCCGCGATCACGTTCTCGGTCTTCGATTCGGCGGTGACCATGATGAACGGCGTGGTGCGCAGGGCCTCGTCGGCACGGACATGGCGCAGCAGCTCGTAGCCCGTCATCGGCTCCATGTTCCAATCGGAAATCACGAGGCCGTATTTGCGGTTCTTCAGCCGAGCCAGGGCCGCTGTTCCGTCAGAGGCATCGTCGACTTCTTCGAAGCCGAGCTGCTTGAGCAGGTTGCGGATGATGCGGACCATCGTCTGATAATCGTCCACGACGAGGATCGGCATGCCGAGATCGAGGGCCATGGGTCGGGGTGCTCCGTCGGTGCAGGGCCGGTGCGGCGCGCCGCGGACCGGATCAGTGGCAATATTTCTTGGGGAAGCGCCGCCACGCGCCGCCTCTCGTTCGTGAAAGTACCGCACCCCGCATTGCGAAGCGGTTAATTGGACAGGGGATCTTGCATCCCGCACTGATCGACCGTCACTTCCCTTGACCCTCCCCCGGCTTTTCGACAGGTTCCGGCGCGAATTCCCCCTTCGGTCGCTCCTTCGGCCGCTGCATTTTCGAGACCGCTTGAACCTGATGGCGCCTGCCGACGACCTTTCCGCGCGTCCCGCAGCCCGCTCCCCGTCGGGGCGGCCTTTCATCATCTGCCGCGAGGACGAGGCGGTGCCGGCATCCCTCGAGGGCGCCATCGCGGCGATCGGCAATTTCGACGGCGTGCATCGGGGCCATGGCGCCCTGGTCGAGGCCGTCCGCGAGGAGGCGGACAAGCGCGGCGTCCCGGCGGTGATGCTGACCTTCGAGCCGCATCCACGCGCTTATTTCGCTCCCGACCTGCCGATGTTCCGGCTGACGGGCCCGGCCGCCAAGGAGATCGTCTTCGCTCGCCTCGGCCTCGACGGCCTGATCGTGCGCCGTTTCGACGCGCTCATGGCGGGGACGACCGCCGCTGGTTTCGTCCACGAACTGCTCAAGCGCGATCTTGGCGTGTCCGGCGTCGTGATCGGCCACGACTTCCATTTCGGGCGCGGGCGGGAGGGAACGCCGGAGGTGCTGGCTCGGCTCTGCGCGGAGGCCTCCCTCGCATGCCGGATCATTCCTGCCGTCTCCATCGGGGAGGGGGAAGCCCCCGTCTCGTCGAGCGCGATCCGGGAAGCCCTGCGGCAGGGCGACATCGTCCTGGCGAACCGGCTGCTCGGCTACCGCTGGTTCGTCTGCGGGGAGGTCCGGCACGGAGACAAGCGCGGCCGTACGTTGGGATATCCCACGGCGAACGTGGCGCTGCCCGATTGTGGCCTCGCCCACGGCATCTACGCCGTCCGAATCGGGCTACCCGATGGTTCGGTCCGGGACGGCGTCGCGAGCTACGGGCGGCGCCCGACCTTCGACGACGGCGCTCCCCTGCTCGAAGTCAACCTATTCGGCTTCTCGGGCGATCTCTACGGACAGACCATCGCGGTGGAGTTCCTGGGCTACATCCGCGGCGAGGAACGCTTCTCCGGCGCCGAGGCCCTGATTGCCCGGATGAATGTGGACGCGGCCGAGGCGCGCGTGCTCATCGCAAACGACCGGGTTCCGTCGATGATCGGCTGAATTCAGTCGCGGCCACCGGGTCGCGATATCCGCCGGCTCAGCGCTTGGCGGGATCGATCGAGGCGAGGCGACGCGCCGCCTCTTGCAGCGCGCTCTGGTGGCCGTTGCCGCTGAGCGCATAGACCGAGCGGCCCGCCGTCCAGTAGACGGTCTCCCCGTCGCCCGGGCTCGCCACCTCGCCGGTGAAGGCCGCCTCGCTGGTGCCCCGCGCTGCGAACAGCGAGACTTCGCCGAGATCGGGGGCGTCGATCATGACCTCGACCCCGGCCCCGTGACGGGCGGGCACGATCTGGACATCGCGCACCGACCAATCCCCCGGCAGGTCCGGCAGGACGATGCCGGTGGCACTCGAGATGCCAGCCTTGTCGTAGCTCGGCGAGGCGGGCGAGCCGAGGCGGGCGCGGATATGGGCCACTTCCCTGGCCTGGCGCGCATCGGCGACCAGGGCAGGGTCGACCGGCGCGGCGAAGGTGTCGGGCACGCCGAACACGCCCGTATCCGAATGCGCGATCCAGCCGGCGCCCACGAGGAGCACGATCACCGCCGCACGCTTCAGCCGCTCACCGGCACGCCGCCATGCAATGGATCGATCGAGGCGGCGGGCCGCCGCGCGGTTGCGCTCCGGACCCGGCCCGGGCAGCTGCGCGAAAGCCTGACGCAGGGCGTCCCTGTCATGCATCTCGGCCATCACCCGCGCGGCAGCCGCCGGCGTTTGGGCGAGATAGGATTCCACCTCGAGCCGGCGCATGACGTCGAGCTGTCCGTCGACGAAGGCGGCGAGGTCACTGTCGGTGATCGGGTCGATCATGACGGTCGGTATCCAGTTCAACGATCGAAAGCGGTGACGCTTTCATGCAGTCCTGACACTCGTCACCGAGTGCCCTCGAATTCGGTGCGGTTACGAACCGCCCATGGCCTTGGATGCGAGCCGGATGTCCTGCCTCGTATCCTGGCCGTTCCAGTCGCTGACGAGGCGCAGATGCGGCCGCTCGGGCTTGCCCGAACCTGATCCGGGCGAAGAACCGGAACGGCTCCGGCCGCTGCCGGCCTCGCCTTCCTCAAAAGCGCGCAGGGCCGCGCGGCCACGCCCGAGTCGCGACATCAGAGTGCCGATGGGAATACCGAGTACCGCCGCCGCGTCGGCATAGGCCATGCCCTCGAGGGTCACGAGATGGAGCGCGGCGCGCTGCTCTTCGGGCAAGGTGAGGAAGGCCTGGCGGATCTGGGCGAGGCGCACCTGCCCTTCCTGGGACGGCGGTACGCTCTCGTCGCTCATCTGGACGAGGGATTCGGCGTGGCGGGCTTCCACCCGCTTGCGGCGCTGGTCGTCGATGAAGACGTTGTGCAGGACCGTCATCATCCACGTCCGCAGGTTGGTGTTCGGCCTAACGGAGAGGCCGGATTCCAACGCGCGGACGAGGGTGTCATGGACGAGATCGTCGGCTTTCAGCGTGTCGCGCGTCAACGAGCGCGCATAGCGTCGCAAGGGGACAAGAAGGTCGACGATGGAGGAGGCGGTCTGAGTCGGTTCGGCCGTCATGAATCAGTTAACGCGCGAGCCCGGCCGGCTAATCCGACCGGGCGGCACCCTATTGATAGGTCGCCTTGAGATTCAGCGTGCAAGTCCGTCCGATCCCCTCGTAATGCTCGGCGAGCCAGGCTTGCGCCGCCGCGCGGCCCTTGTCGCGGAGGCCTTCGAACACGCCGAGCCGCGCATCCATCCGCGAGGACGCCTTGTAATCGTCGAGGGCGCCGGTCCCGTCGATGCGATGGACCAGCATGCGGTGGTAGTCGTTGCGGCCGAGCACCCCGTCCTCGATCAGGCCGTCGACGAAATCGATGGCGCGCAATTCACGCATCAGGTTGGCGTTGAAGGTGATCTCGTTGAGCCGGTCCTGGATCTCTTCGCGCGAACGCGGGGTCTCACGGCGCTCTACCGGGTTGATCTGGACCAGCACCACGTCGCGCGTCTGGGCACCGTGGAAGAGCGGGTAGATCGGCGGATTGCCGAGATAGCCGCCATCCCAATAGGGCACGCCGTCGATCTCCACCGCCTGGAACACCGTGGGCAGGCAGGCCGAGGCCATCAGGTGATCGATGCTCAAAGTATCCCGCTCGAAGACGGCCAGCTTGCCCGTCCAGACATTGGTGGCCGAGACATAGATCCCGGCGGTCTCCGCCGCCCGGAGGCGTTCGAAATCCACGTGCTTGGCCAGGGCCTTGCGCAGCGGGTTCACGTTGAGCGGGTTGGAGACGTATGGGCTGGTCTTGAGCGCCCGGGTCCAGAAGTCCAGGATCGGGTTCTGGCTCCAGAGGTCGAACAGCTGGTCGAAGAGCCCGCGCTGGGCCGGCCACAAATCGCCGTCGAGGCTCGCCTCACGCCAGAACCGGTCGAGAGCGGCGCGGGCGCCCTCCGGCCCTCCGGTGATCCATCCGTCGACCATTACGACCGCGTTCATCGCGCCGGCGCTGGCACCCGTGACGGCCTCGAAGGCGAGACGGCCATCCTCGATCAGGGCATCCAGCACGCCCCAGGTGAAGGCGCCATGGGCGCCGCCGCCCTGCAGGGCCAGGGCCACGGTCTTCTCGGCTTTCGGACCGGCGAGGCTGACGGCTGGACGCGAGACGGGCCGCGACGGGGCCACTTCCCTATCGGTAGAGGGCGAATCGACCGGGGAGGAAGGTTCGGATTCGAGCATCGTCAGCTCCACGTGGCGGGTTTGCACAAGCGCATCGAGAGGGTGCACATGGGCATGCTGCAATGCAGCATCAAAGGTCGCAGGGCAGCAAACCGGTGGCTGCATGGATCGGTTCCGCTTGGGACGCCCCTGTGACTCACATGTCGCACTGCGCCAATTCCCTCGACATCGCCCATGGGATAAGACATGTCACCCGACGCTGGGCCAAAGTGTCGTGCGCGGTCCGTCCTGCCCCGTGGTTCTCCCATGCGGTCAGCGGGCTTGACGCACGCGACGCCCCATCTCAGCTAACCGGCAGAGCCCTCGGTCACCGGGCTCTTCACCCGATCTTCGCAAAGGATCGGTAGAATTCGATACCAGACGACCATGGCCGGGCGCTCGCTCCAGGGCAGGCCAGGCCATAGGTAAGGTCAGCGATGGACGCCATGATGGAAGCCACCCCAGCCGATTCGTTCGGCCCCGGCATCTCGATTACCGGCCCGGAGATCGCCGGTCCCGCGCCGCGCCACCGCACGGTGGGCGTGACTGTCGGTGAGGGCGAGGGAGCGGTCACCGTCGGCGGTGGCGCTCCGGTCGTCGTCCAGTCGATGACCAATACCGACACGGCGGATATCGACGCCACCGTGGCCCAGGTCGCCGCCCTGTCGCGGGCGGGCTCCGAACTCGTGCGCATCACGGTCGACCGCGACGAGGCGGCCGCCGCCGTCCCGAAGATCCGTGATCGGCTCGCCCGCATCGGCGTTCACGTGCCGCTGGTGGGCGACTTCCACTATATCGGCCACAAGCTCCTCTCCGATCATCCGGCCTGTGCCGAGGCACTGGCCAAATACCGGATCAATCCGGGCAATGTCGGTTTCAAGGAGAAGAAGGACACGCAGTTCTCGACCATCGTCGAGCAGGCGGTCCGCTACGGCAAGACCATTCGCATCGGCGCCAATTGGGGTTCCCTCGACGAGGCGCTGCTCACCCATCTGATGGACGAGAACGCCCGGTCCGCGCGTCCCATCGATGCCCGCGCCGTGATGCGCGAGGCCATGGTGCGCTCGGCATTGTCCTCGGCACAGCGCGCCGAAGAGCTCGGTCTTCCCAAGAACCGGATCATCCTCTCGGCCAAGGTCTCGGCGGTGCAGGATCTGATCGCGGTCTACCGCGAAGTCGCCCGGCGCTCGGATTACGCGATCCATCTCGGCCTCACCGAAGCCGGCATGGGCTCGAAGGGGCTGGTGGCGGCCTCGGCGGCCATCGGCGTGCTTCTGCAGGAAGGCATCGGCGACACGATCCGTTATTCGCTGACGCCCGAGCCCGGCGGCGACCGGACCGTCGAGGTCAAGGCATCTCAGGAACTCCTGCAGACCATGGGCTTCCGCACCTTCGTGCCGATGGTCGCTGCCTGCCCCGGTTGCGGCCGCACCACCTCGACGACGTTCCAGGAACTCGCCCGCGACATCCAGAACTGGATCGTCACCTCGATGCCGGAATGGAAGAAGACCTATCCGGGCGTCGAAGGTCTGAACGTCGCGGTGATGGGCTGCATCGTCAACGGCCCCGGCGAATCGAAGCATGCCGATATCGGCATCTCGCTTCCCGGCACCGGAGAGACCCCCACCGCTCCGGTCTTCATCGACGGCAAGAAGGCGATGACCCTGCGCGGTGCCACGCTCGCCAAGGATTTCGAGACGGTGGTGATCGATTACATCGAGCGCCGTTTCGGCCAGGGTGCCCGCACCGCCGCTGAGTGAGATCCTCCGTCGTGAGGATTAGCGTCCCGCGTCGTGCAGCCGCGGGACGCATTCGCTCGACCTACCGCGGGAGAGGGTTTCTTCGTCACGGGTTCGTCGTTCTCGACCCCCCGCCCGCGTGATACGGATCTGGCATGCTTCGCGCAGGTGTCCTGCGGAGGTGTGCGCTCACTGATTTGGGTCGCCAGCCTGGCAGCGAGTTGCCGGGGCGAGGCGGGAGACAGGGCCTCCACGATCCGGATGGTCGCTAGGTCGGTCGCCAAGGTCCCTCGGTCGAAGTCCAGCGTAAAGCCAAGCCTCCTCGTTCGATTCCCTTTCCCGTCGCAGAAGCCTGATCACAGCGCATGACGCAAACCGCCACCCCGAGCGTACCCGGCGCTCAGCCCGACCCCGCGGCTCGTCCCGAGACAGGGCCAAGCGAGCATGGGCATGGGAAGACGAGCTTCTGGACGCTGGTCGTCGGCTCGGTCGGCGTCGTCTACGGCGATATCGGCACCAGCCCGCTCTACGCGTTCCGCGAGGCGCTCGGCCCGGCGAGGGCCGACGGCATCTTGCTGACCGAGGAAGTTCTCGGCACGACGTCGCTGATCCTTTGGGCGCTGCTGCTGATTGTCACGATCAAGTACGTCGTCATCCTGTTGCGTATGGACAATAACGGCGAGGGCGGCATCCTCTCGCTGATGGCATTGGCCCGCAAGGCGCTCGGCGGTTCGCGCATCGTGTTCATGCTCGGGCTGCTCGGCGCATCCCTGTTCTACGGCGACGCCGTCATCACGCCGGCCATCTCCGTGCTCTCGGCGGTGGAGGGGCTGAAGCTCGTCACCCCGGCCTTCGAGCATTACGTCCTGCCGATCACGGTGGCGATCATCTTCGCCCTGTTCATGGTGCAGAGCCGGGGCACCAGCAAGGTGGCGGCCTTCTTCGGCCCGATCATGGTGGTGTGGTTCCTGGCGCTGGGGCTCGCGGCGCTGCCGCACATCGTTTCGCGCCCGGAGGTCTTCCAGGCCTTCAATCCCTGGTACGCGCTGCACTACCTCCTCGGCCACGGTACCGGGGCCCTGGTGGCGCTGGGCGCGGTGTTCCTGGCGGTGACCGGCGCCGAGGCGCTGTTCGCCGATCTCGGGCATTTCGGACGCCGGCCGATCCAAGTGGCCTGGCTCGGCCTCGTGGCCCCGTGCCTGACCCTGAACTATCTCGGCCAGACGGCGCTGGTCCTCAACGCGCCGGACACGACCGACCCGTTCTACCAGCTCGTGCCCGAATGGGGTCTTCTGCCCATGGTGATCCTGGCGACCATCGCCACCGTCACCGCGAGCCAGGCCGTCATCACCGGCGCGTTCTCGCTGTCGCGCCAGGCGATCCAGCTCGGGCTGCTGCCGCGCCTCGAAATCCGCCACACGTCGGAATCGCATTCGGGCCAGATCTTCCTGCCGCAGGTGAACATTCTGCTGCTGATCGGCGTGGTGGTGCTGGCCGTGCTGTTCCGCTCCTCCTCGGCGCTGGCCTCCGCCTACGGCATCGCCGTGACGGGGACGATGCTGCTCACCGCGAGCATGGGCTTCATCGTGCTCTGGAAGTCGTGGAAATGGTCGCCGATCGCCGCCGCCGCCGCGATCATGCCGTTCATCGTCATCGAGTTCCTGTTCCTGCTCTCGAACATGCTCAAGGTGTTCGAGGGCGGCTACGTGCCCCTCGTGCTCGCGGGGATGCTCATCATCGTGATGTGGACCTGGGTGCGGGGCGTGAACATCCTGTTCAACAAGACCCGCAAGACCGACGTGCCGCTGCTCGAACTCGTCGGCATGCTGGAGAAGAGCCCGCCCCACCATGTGCGCGGCACGGCGGTGTTCCTCACCAGCGACCCGTCGATCGCTCCGGCGGCCCTGCTGCACAACCTCAAGCACAATAAGGTGCTGCACGAGAAGAACGTCATCCTCACGGTGGAGACCGTGGACACGCCGCGCTCCAGCGATGCGGACCGCATCCGCATGGAACCGATCGGCCCGCACTTCTCGAAGATCGTGATGAAGTTCGGCTACATGGAAACGCCGAACATCCCGCGGACGCTGACGCTCCTGAAGAAGCAGGGCTTCAAGTTCGACATCATGGCGACGTCGTTCTTCCTGTCGCGCCGCTCGATCCGCCCGGCAGCGCATTCCGGCATGCCGCTCTGGCAGGACCGGATCTTCATCACGCTGGCCAAGAACGCCAACGACGCCACCGACTTCTTCCAGATCCCCACCGGCCGTGTCGTGGAAGTGGGGACTCAGGTCACCGTCTGAACCGGCCGGGTCACGGCCTCGGCAGGTTGATGATGGGCGGCGGCGGAGGCGCCTCGGGGGCGAGGGCTGCCAGCGTCGCCGGGCTTTTGCCGGCCGAGCCTCTAGCAGCCGGACCCTGGGCATGAGCAACCCGCGTTGTCGTCGCCGGCTTCGGTGAGGTTTTGGAATGCGCTCCCTGGCTCACGGCGGCATGGGAGGTGGCGACGGCGCGACCCGGTTCAGCCTGGACTGCCTGGATCGCTGGAGCGGGCTGGGTGCCCGTCACCTCCGGTACGGCGGCGGCCACCGTTGCCACGGGAACGCTGGTGGGAGCCGAATTCGCGACGGCCTGGACCGATGCGGACGGGGCCGCCTCGGGCGCGGCGAGCGTCGGTGCGGCCGCATAGGCCAGGGCGGCCGGCGGGCGGGCCTGCTCCACGGCGCCGGGCTTGCGCTTCTCATAGAAGGCGTTGCCGCCGGCCACCGCGACGTAATGCATGTTGTTGTAGTGGAACGTGCGGCCCGCCGTGTGGAAGTACATGGCGCGACCGACCTTCGGGTGTCGCTGGCCGGCCAGGACCGCGTCGGCCGCGTCTGCGACCTTCGTCAGGTCCTTCTCCGCCATCGGCTTGGTGAGTACGCCGGTGGCGAACTGCCGGGGCTGGCCGACGACGGCGCAGATGCCGCCATTCGGGAAGGCGGCGGCTTCGAGGCGGTTCATCACCACCGTGCCGACGGCGAGCAGGCCCTCGGAATCGCTGCGGTTCGATTCGAAATACATGGCGCGGCCGAGGCAGTCGCGCTCTTGGTCGCTCACCGCCATGGGTTTGGCCGCGAGGCCCGGGCCGCCGAGGGAGCCGGTCGTGGTGGGGGAATTGCAGGCACCGAGGCCCATCGTCGTCATCAGCAGGACTCCGTAAAGTCCCGTCGTCGCCGATCGGGGATACCCCATGCCGTCTCGCTCCCGTCCGTTTCTCGAACGGTCTAGCTCGACGGCAAATGTGGTTTCTTTTCGGACACGGTTCGAATGACCGGGGCTTCTTCCCGCCGCTGTGGTCCTGAGGTCACGCCCGGCCTTCGTCGCCGATGCGGAACGGGTGCCTGCGTCAGAGCATCGGCAGGTGCTTGGGCTTGCGCCCACGGGGAAAGGCGGCGTCGAGACGCTGCCGGTGGTTCTCCGTCAGGATCAGGTCACCAGCCGCGGCATTCTCCTCCGCATGGGCGATTCGCGAAGCTTTCGGGATCGCCAGGAGGGAGGGCGACTGCGTCAGCGCCGCGAGCGCGACCTGCCGCTCCGTCGCCCCAGTTTCGGCGGCGATCTCCCCGAGGACGCGCCCGCCGGCCGAGTCCGGACCCGGAAAATCGTCGTGGCCGAAGGGGCTGTAGGCGACCAATGCAACGCCATGCGCCTCGCACCAGGGCAGGACGGCATGTTCGATCGCCCGTTCCCCGAGATGGTAGAGAACCTGGTTGCAGGCGATGCGGCCCTCGCCGGCCACGGCGAGCGCGTCATCGAGGTCGGAGACGTCGAAGTTGCTGACGCCCCAGGAGAGGAGCTTGCCCTGCCGGATCAACCCCTCGAAGGCACCGATGGTCTCTTCCAGCGGGGTCCCACCCCGCCAGTGCAGGAGGTAGCTGTCGAGCCGGTCCGTCTTCAGGCGAGCCAACGAGCGTTCGCAGGCGGTGACGACGGATCGGGCCGAGGCATGGTTCGGCAACACCTTCGAGACGAGGAACACCTCGTCGCGCCGCCCCTCGATCGCCTCGGCCACGACGAGTTCGGCCTCGCCATACATCTCGGCGGTGTCGATATGGCTCATCCCGAGATCGAGGCCCCTCCGCAGGGCGGCGACGGCGTCGGGCCGGTGTGCCTCGTCGAGGTACCACGTGCCCTGTCCGATGACGGAGACGAGGCGTCCGGTCTGCCCGAAGGTTGTCTGCCGCATGCGGATCTCCCCTCCGAATAGCCCACGGCCGGATGCAGGTCCGGCCGTGCGGGCCCGCCTCAGGCCGTCAGAGTGCCGTGGCAGTGCTTGTACTTTTTGCCCGAGCCGCAGGGGCAGGGCTCGTTGCGCCCGACGCGGCCCCAGGTCGTGGCGTCGTTCGGGTCACGCTCGATGACCGCCGTGTCCGGGGAGAGCGCCTGCGCGGCATAGCCGTAGGCCGGGCCGCCGCCGCCATCGCTGCCCGTGCCGCGCCCGGCATAATCCATCTCGTTCTCGCCGGTGACGGGATCGAGATGCTGGGCGAACATAGAGGGCAGTTCCGGGCTGGCGAAGGGGTTCGCCCCCTGCGGCTCCTGCTCCTGATAGGTGATCTCTATGCGGGCGAGCTGCTGGGTCACCTGCTCGCGCAGGCTGCCGACGAGACCGTTGAAGAGCTCGAACGCCTCGGACTTGTACTCGTTGAGCGGGTCGCGCTGGGCGAAGCCGCGCCAGCCGATCACCTGACGCAGGTGGTCGAGGGTCACGAGATGCTCGCGCCAGAGATGGTCGAGGGTCTGAAGCAGAACCTGCTTCTCGACATAGGTCATGACCTCGGGCGTGTTCTTCTCGGTGCGGGCGGCATAGGCCTCGTCGGAGGCGGTGCGCAGGCGGTCGCGCATCTCCTCGTCGGCGATGCCCTCTTCCTTGGCCCAATCCTCAACCGGCACGTCGAGGTTCAGCACCTCGGCGACGCGCAGGCGCAGGCCTTCGATGTCCCACTGCTCGGCATAGGCATTCTCGGGCACGTGGATGGCGACGAGATCGTCCACGACGCCGTGGCGCATCTCGTCCACGGTGTCGCGCACGCTGTCCTGGCCCATGAAGTCGCGGCGCTGCTCGAACACGACCTTGCGCTGGTCGTTCATGACGTTGTCGTACTTGAGCACGTTCTTGCGCATGTCGAAGTTGCGCGCCTCGACCTTCTGCTGCGCCTTCTCGATCGCCTTGTTGATCCAAGGGTGGATGATCGCCTCCCCCTTCTCCAGGCCGAGGCGGGTGAGCATCCCGTCCATGCGGTCGGAGCCGAAGATGCGCATCAGATCGTCCTGGAGCGACAGGTAGAATTTCGAGCGGCCGGGATCGCCCTGGCGGCCGGAGCGGCCGCGCAGCTGGTTGTCGATGCGGCGCGATTCGTGGCGTTCGGTGCCGATGATGTAGAGGCCGCCGGGAAGGGCCTTCTTGCGGCCGGCCGCGAGGTCGGCGGGCTCGCCCGAGGCCAGAACCTTGGCGCGGTTCTCTTCGATCTCGGCCTTGATCGCCGCGGCTTTCGCGTCGCGCTCGGCGCCTTCGGGCACGCCCGCGAGTTCCTTCTCGAGACGCATCTCCAAGTTGCCGCCGAGTTTGATGTCGGTGCCGCGCCCGGCCATGTTGGTGGCGATGGTAATGGCGCCCGGCACGCCGGCCTCGGCCACGATATACGCCTCCTGCTCGTGGAAGCGGGCGTTCAGCACGGCGAAGGTCTTGGTCACGCGGCCTTCGCGGGCGGCGGCGTAGACGTCGGTGAGCGCGTTCAGGTCGGAATAGTCGAGCTGGCGGAAGCCGGCCTTGGTCAGCATCTCGGCGAGGTGCTGCGATTTCTCGATGGAGCCGGTGCCGACCAGGATCGGCTGATGGCGCGCATGCGCCTTCTCGATCTCGGCGATGATGCCGTCGTATTTCTCGCCCACCGTCCGGTAGACCTCGTCGTCCTCGTCGACGCGCTCGACCTCCTTGTTGGTCGGGATGTCGACGACTTCGAGCTTGTAGATCTCGGCGAATTCATCGGCCTCGGTGGAGGCGGTGCCGGTCATGCCGGCGAGCTTGGAATAGAGCCGGAAGTAGTTCTGGAAGGTGATCGAGGCGAGCGTTTGGTTCTCGGGCTGGATCGTCACCCGCTCCTTGGCTTCGAGCGCCTGATGCAGGCCTTCCGAGTAGCGTCGGCCCTGCATCATGCGGCCGGTGAACTCGTCGATGATCACCACTTCGTCGTTCTTGACGATGTAGTCCTTGTCCAGGGTGAACAGGGTGTGGGCGCGAAGCGCCTGGTTCACGTGGTGGACGAGGCTGACATTGTGGGCGTCGTAGAGGTCACCCTCCTTCAGCAGGTCGGCGCCGCGAAGCAGATCCTCGATGAACTCGTTGCCGCTCTCGGTGAGCGAGACCGAGCGCTGCTTCTCGTCGAGGTCGTAATGCTCCTTCTCAAGATGGGGCATCAGCGCGTCGACGGAGACGTAGAGCTCCGAGCGGTCGTCCACCGGGCCGGAGATGATGAGCGGCGTGCGTGCCTCGTCGATCAGGATCGAATCGACCTCGTCGACGATCGCGAAATTGTGCCCGCGCTGCGACAGCTGCGAAAGCTCGTACTTCATGTTGTCGCGCAGGTAGTCGAAGCCGAACTCGTTGTTGGTGCCGTAGGTGATGTCGCAGGCATACGCGTCCCGGCGCTGCTCGTCATCGAGCCCGTGGACGATGGTGCCGACGGTGAGGCCGAGGAAGCGATAGACCCGGCCCATCCACTCCGCATCGCGAGAGGCGAGGTAGTCGTTCACCGTGACCACGTGCACGCCGAGGCCCGACAGGGCGTTCAGGTAGACCGGCAGCGTCGCCACCAGGGTCTTGCCTTCGCCGGTGCGCATCTCGGCGATGCCGCTCTCGTGAAGGACCATGCCGCCGATGAGCTGCACGTCGAAATGGCGCTGGCCGAGGGCGCGCTTGGCCCCTTCGCGCACGGTGGCGAAGGCGGGAACGAGGATATCGTCGAGGGTCTTCCCGGCCGCGAGCTCGGCCTTCAACATGTCCGTCCGGGCACGCAGGGCCTCGTCCGACAGGGCGGAGATCTCCGGCTCAAGGGCATTGATCTCGGCGACGCGGGGGCGATAGCCCTTGACGCGGCGATCGTTGGACGAGCCGAATATCTTCTTAGCGAGGGCGCCGAGCATCGTGAACCTGCGGTCGATCGAAATATCAGAAGGCGTGAGTTGGCCGGGCTTATAGAGGTAAATATTGTACGGCGCATCCGAAAGGGCGGACTGCCTTCAACTCCGAAAGCCGGTGAGCGCGCGGCCGACATGCTCGTCACCGGACGGCAGTCGATCTGCTAAAGCGCCAAAGCGGCTCTTTGGTTCTCGATGATGCGGACCAGAGCCAGGGCCGTGAGCTCCGAGGATTTCGGATTGGCCGGCAGGGCCTGATTCTCGATGCTCATGTCGAGGGTCCCGAAAGCGCCCGTCGCCTGAAGGCGATGTCCATTGCCGGTGGCGCGGGGATCCGCCACCAGGGCGATCCGCGTCCTGTCGAGGCCGATGCCGGCGAGCGCCGTGATCACCGCGACATTGGCGTTGGCCGGGAACAGCCGGGCTGCCTCCCGCGCCGTCCCTTCGAAGAAGGTCGTGGCCTCCGTCAGGCCATCGAGATCGATCCACTCTTCCGCCGGGGTGCCAATCCAGGCCACGGGCGGCTTGACGATGCGATGCGTCACCGAGTCCAACGGCAGGATCGAGGCCGCAGCGAGGGCGTCGACGGCGGCGAGTGCGCCGGTGGGTACGAGGATCTGGCTTCCATGCGCCTCCGCGGCGGCGACGAGCCTGTCGAGAAGACCGGCCTCGCAGAAGGCGCTGGTCGACGAGACGGCGAAGCTCTCGGCGTGACGGAGCGCCACGAGGCCCCAGGGTTCCACCGCCGCCCGTCCGGCCGCTTCGATCACCATGTCGGGCTCGACCCCGGCCAGGGCAGCCGGTTCGGGTAGCCAGCGGATCCAGGCGGGAAGGTCGGCCTCATCGGGCCTCACTCGCGTCCCGACGCCGGCCAGGACGACGTCGCTGCCCCGAGCGTCGAGAAGGTGCGTCACCCGGCGCGCGATGGCTCCCCAGCCCACCAGGGCGATACGAAGCGGCCGACGGCGATCCGGCCGCGCCGCCGAAAGATTAGAGAGTAGAGACAAGGGCCGGTATCCCACGACTGGCGAAGGCTGACGCGGCTCAACGCCCTGCTGCGCGATCTCAAGAAATCTTCGGCTGCGGGCCTGTCAAGCTTCCTGCCGGCCGCTGGACATACAGGCGTCAGTTGATCTCGCAGAAACCCATGCCCGTGCCGACGACGCGCTTGTCGGCGCACCATGTCGCGGCCGTGCGGATCTCCCTCGCCGCCGGCGCAGGGACCGGGAGGACCGGGCGCAAGGTCACGGCCCGTCCCGCTACGGTATCGTTCTCTGGCGCATGTCCAATGGAGCGGACGGGCCGCGACGCGCCGATTCCGGCACCCAGGGCAGCCGATCGGGCGGGAGTGATGGAGGGAGCCGGACGGGAGACCGAAACGGAGCGTCCGCCCTTGAAGCGGGCCTGCGCCGTCGTGATCGAGGCGGACAGGATGAGGCAAGCGGCGGTGATGATGACGCTGGTCCGCATGACACTCTCCCAGGAAGCCCGGAGAGGATGGCGCATGCGGGCTTAAGACCGCTTTATCGTGATCGGACGGATTCGCCCGAAACCCCACATGCGCTTGTCTTCCGCCCTTGCCCGCGCCACCTCTCGCCCACAGATGCCCGCGGCGTCCCGCCGCTCGCTGTTGCCACGTCTCCAACTTGGCCGGACAGAGCCTCATGGACGTGGCATCCACCTGTTCGAGGAATCCCCATTGATGACGACGCCTCTCCTTCTCCGGCGCTCGGGCGCCCTGGCGCTGGCGGTTGCGCTGCCCTTCGCCTCCGTGGCCTTGCCGCTGCAGGCCTTGGCGCAGACGCCGCCTGCCCCGGCTGCTGCTTCCGCCCCGGCCGCCCCGGCGCTGCCGCCCGAGACGGTGGTGGCCAAGGTGAACGGCTCGCCGGTCACCGCGGGCGACCTCGCCATAGCCGCCGAGGACCCGGCGCTGTCGCTGCCCGGCGTCGACGAGGCCCAGAAGAAGAACCTGCTCATCGATTACATGGTCGACCTCAAGGTCGGCGCGCAGGCCGCCGAGGCGGCCAAGGTCGGCGACTCGCCCGAGTTCCAGCGCAAGCTCGCTTATTTCAAGAGCAAGCTCCTCCTCGACGAATATCTGGAGCGTGAGGCCAAGAAGGCGGTGACGCCGGAGGCCGCCAAGGCGCTCTACGACCAGACCCTCACCACGATGAAGCCCGAGGAAGAGGCGCATGCCCGTCACATCCTCGTCGACAATGAAGAAGAGGCGAAGAAGATCTCGGCCCGGATCAAGGGTGGCGAGGACTTCTCCAAGATCGCAGCGGAAGTCTCGAAGGATCCGGGCTCGAAGACCGAGGGCGGCGATCTCGGCTGGTTCACCAAGGAGCGCATGGTCGCCCCCTTCGCGGAGGCCGCCTTCAAGCTCCCGGTCGGTCAGGTCTCCGACCCGATCAAGACGCAGTTCGGCTGGCACGTGATCAAGGTCGAGGAGCGGCGCACCAAGCCGGTGCCGACCTTCGCCGAGATGAAGGAACAGGTGGACCAGTACCTCACCCGCAAGTCGCAGCAGGACCTCATCCTGAAGCTGCGCGAGAGCGCCAAGATCGAGCGCACCGATGCGGCCACGCCCGCCGCGGCGCCCAAGGCCCCCTGAAGTTCGGCTCCCTGACGTTCGGCTTCCTGAATCCGGACGGTCTGCGAAAACGAAGAAGGCCTGCCCCGGCACCGGGGCAGGCCTTCTTCTCGTCGATGCAGCGAGGAGGCGTCAGGCGATGTACTGGGCGCCGTTGATCGTCAGGGTCGAGCCGGTGATGAAGCCCGAATCTTCCGCCGCGAGATATTCCACCGCGCGGGCGATCTCCTCGGCCTCGCCGAGGCGGCCCACGGGGATGGTCGAGATGATCTTGTTGCGGATATCTTCCGGCACCGCCATCACCATGTCGGTGGCGATATAGCCCGGCGCGATCACGTTGACGGTGATGCCCTTCGAGGCGCTTTCCTGGGCCAGCGCCTTGGCGAAGCCGATCACGCCGGCCTTGGCGGCCGAGTAGTTGGTCTGGCCGGCCTGGCCCTTCTGGCCGTTGATCGACGAGATCAGGATGATGCGGCCGAAATTGCGGGCGCGCATGCCCTCGATGACGGGGCGGGTGCAGGTGAACATCGAGTCGAGGTTGGTCTTGATGACCGCCTGCCACTTCTCGAAGGTCATCTTGTGGAACGCGCCGTCGCGGGTGATTCCGGCATTGTTCACGAGGATGTCGATGGGGCCGACTTCGGCTTCGACGGCCTTGATGCCGGCTTCGCAGGCGGCGGCGTCGCCGACGTCGAACTTGAAGACCGGGATGCCGGTCTCGGCCTTGAAGGCGTTGGCGGCCTCGTCGTTGCCGCCGTAATTCGCGGCGACCTTGTAGCCCTTGGCCTTGAGGCCCGCCGAGATGGCGGCACCAATGCCGCGCGTTCCGCCGGTGACGAGGGCGATGCGTTCCTGAGCCATGGCTTCCTCCAATTTTCTTGACGTCTGATGGATCGTGACGTGCAATTTCTTGCACATGAGCGGGACGGCCGGGGCTTAGCGCACCCGTGTCCTTCCGCCCATTCCATTTAAATTTGCTGCGCCCTCAAGAATTCTCCTGGACGATGTCCAAGGTTTTTGTCGGGGGCGCAGCCGTTATACTGTATTCAATCGTGCCGGAACGCTTCAGGTGCGCTCGATGCACATGGCGACGCCCATTCCGCCGCCGATGCAGAGGGTGGCGAGACCCTTCTTGGCGTCGCGACGCTTGAGCTCGTGCAGCAGCGTGACGAGGACGCGGGCGCCGGACGCGCCGATCGGGTGGCCGATGGCGATGGCGCCGCCATTGACGTTCACCTTGTCGGTGTCCCAACCCATGTCCTTGTTCACGGCCAGCGCCTGGGCGGCAAAGGCCTCGTTGGCCTCGATGAGATCGAGGTCGGAGGGCTTCCAGCCGGCCTTGTCCAGCGCCTTGCGCGAGGCCGGGATCGGGCCGGTGCCCATCACCTTCGGGTCGACGCCGGCGGTGGCCCAGGACACGATCCGGGCCAGCGGCGTGATGCCCCGGCGCTCGGCTTCCGAGGCCGACATGAGCACGATGGCGGCAGCGCCGTCGTTGAGGCCGGACGCGTTGGCGGCCGTCACGGTGCCGTCCTTCGAGAAGGCGGGCTTGAGCTTGGCCATCGCCTCCACGGTGGCGCCGTCACGGATGTACTCGTCGGTGTCGACGATGGTGTCGCCCTTGCGCCCGGGGACGGTGACGGGGACGATCTCGTCCTTGAAGCGGCCTTCCTTGCGGGCGGCCTCGGCCTTGTTCTGCGACTTCGTCGCGAACTCGTCCTGCTGCTCGCGGGTGAGCTGGAAGGCCTGGGCCACGTTCTCGGCGGTGGTGCCCATGTGGTAGCCGTTGAAGGCGTCCCAGAGGCCGTCCTTGATCATGGTGTCGACGAGCTTCACGTCGCCCATCTTCTGGCCGCCGCGCAGGTATTGCGCGTGAGGGGAGAGCGACATCGATTCCTGACCGCCGGCCACGATGACCGTCGCGTCGCCATTGGCGATCTGCTGCATGCCGAGGGCGACGGTGCGCAGGCCCGAGCCGCAGACCTGGTTGACGCCCCAGGCGGTGGCCTTCTCGGGGATGCCGGCCTTGATGGCGGCCTGGCGGGCCGGGTTCTGGCCGGCGCCGGCGGTGAGGACCTGGCCGAAGATCACTTCGTCCACGTCGTCGGGGGAGACGCCGGCGCGATCCAGGGCGGCCTTGATCGCAATGGCGCCGAGCTCATGGGCCGGGACGGTGTTGAAGGCACCTCCGAACGAACCCACGGCGGTGCGCGCCGCTCCGACGATGACGATGTCTTCCGCTGCCATTGACGTTCTCCTCTGGGTAGCCCGCGCGACGTTGAAGCCCTCCGATGGGCATGCGCACTTAAGGCCAACTGAAGCGATGAAAGCGCTGGGCAAGGTGAAGTCAAGCGCGTGCGGAAGCTCGGCGAGGGAGTCGGCGAGTGACCTGCCGGTCTTTGTTACCGAAGGCGTCGCGCGGCTTGTGGCACTATTCTGCGGGGATCAGGGCCAAATTGCTGTTTTCGTCGGCGGGCGAAAGCCTTAAGGTCCGCTTACGCGCAGTGATAAATGATACCCGGACGGCGCATCGGGCCTCGAAGGGATTGGGCGCTGGAATGAATGTGTCGGGAAAGGCCACGAGGATGGCGGAGAACGGTAAGTCGCAGCAAACCGTTATCAAGAAATACGCGAACCGGCGTCTGTACCATACCGGAACCTCGACCTACGTCACCCTCGAAGACCTCTCGACGATGGTGCAGAACGGGGAGGATTTCCTCGTCTATGATGCCCGTTCCGGCGACGACATCACCCGCTCCGTCCTGACCCAGATCATCTTCGAGCAGGAGAACAAGGCGGGCGAGGACAACCTGCTGCCGGTGGCCTTCCTTCGCCAGCTCATCCGCTTCTATGGCGACAGCATGCGGACCATGGTGCCGAGCTTCCTCGAATTCTCCATGGCGAATTTCGCCCGCGACCAGGACGGCCTGCGCGAGAAGATGAACCAGAGCTTCGCCCCCTCGGTGTTCCAGAGCGCCATGGAGGAGCAGGTGCGGGCCAATATGAGCTTCTTCGGCGATGCCATGAAGATGTTCACCACCTTCGGCACGGGGCCGCTCTCCGGCATGAAGACCTCCGCATCGGCGCCGACGCCGACCCAGCCATCGAGCGCGGCTCCCGCGCCCGACAGCGACCTCGACGAGTTGAAGCGGCAGATGGCGGAGATGCGGAACCGTCTGGAAGATCTCGCCAAGAAGTAGCTCGGCGGCGCAAATAACCAATCGCCGATTTCGTTCTGAAGGAATGCTGACGAAACGTTAACGTCGGCCCGCACGTTGCGCTTTTCTGCCCATCACAGGCGGAAAGGCGATAAGTGTCACAGAACGGCACGGGAAAACGCCCCAAAACGGGACAGTCGGTCCCCGAGGGGGATCGAGAGACGGCGCGGACGCTCGTGGTCGTCGATGGCGGCGAGGCAGTCTCACGCAGGTCGAGCGCTACCTATGGCAGGCCGAACGCCGAGTTTCTGACCCAGCTTCTCATCAGCGGCGACCCGGCCATGCGTGCCTCCCGCACGGAGCGTATGCGCTCCGCCACGGCGCGCTACGCCGAGACGACGCGGATCGGCACGGGCCGGCGTCGCGCCTGACGTATCGGGGCAGGCAACGCAAAAAACCGCCCGAAGGCGGTTTTCGCAAGACAGAGTTTCATGACGTCGTTTCGTCCCGGTCCTTATCGGACCGATGACGGAGCGAAGAATCAGGCCTCGGCCGACTTCACCTTGAGGACCTGGCGACCGCGGTACATGCCGGTCTTCAGATCGATGTGGTGGGGACGACGCAGCTCGCCCGAATCCTTGTCGGCGACATAGGTCGGAGCCTTGAGGGCGTCGGCGGACCGGCGCATGCCGCGCCGCGAGGGGGAGGTCTTTCGCTTCGGAACGGCCATGGGGTAGTCCTGCTACGGCAAAAAGGGTGCACGGGCGCCGCCCCGCGAGGGAAGAGGCAACCTCGGCACCGTGTTCAAACGGAGATTCGATGGCGGGTGTATAGCGATACATCGGCCGTCTGGCTAGAGCCGCCCGAGGTCGGACGTGCGGAAAAAGGAACCGCCGATCCTGCGGGGAGGCTGCCGGTCCGGACTCGCCGGAAGGTTCACCGGTCTGTGAAGTCCCGTTAAGCGCCGGTTCAACCGTCGCACTTCACTTTGCAGATACGGTGACGCCTCGTCGAAGACTGCGCCGCCACATCCCGGGAGATTGCCGTGACTTCATCTCGCATGACCACATCTCTGCTCCGCACTCTGGCCGTGCTCGGCTGCCTCGCGGCGGCTCCCGCCCTTGCCCAGGCGCCGAGCCCGTCAACGTCCACCCCTCCCACCGTCGCACCGAAGGCGCCGACAGCTCCGGCCGCCCCGGCCAAGCCCACGACGGACAAGCCCGTCGCTCCCGTCACGCCATCGGCCAAGGTCGATCTCATCGACCTGAACAGCGCCTCGGTGGCGGAACTTGAAGCCCTGCCCGGTATCGGTGCGGCGCGCTCCGCAGCGATCGTCAAGGGCCGGCCCTATCACGGCAAGGACCAGCTCGTGTCGAAGAAGATCCTCACACAGGGCGTCTATGACGGGATTAAAGACAAGGTCATCGCCAAGCAGAAGTAGCCGCCCGGCTCGATGACCCGGCGTTCGTCCGGCGCCGGGTTGTTCGCGGGCAGGCGCGGTGTTACGCGGCCGGGGTAGCGATTGCCCCGCCAGAAGACACAGAACCGATGCCTCCTCAGCCCATCATCCGCGTCCATCGCGGCGATCTCCCGGCCGATTACGTGCCGGGCGCGGCCATCGCCATCGATACCGAGACGTTGGGTCTCAATCCGCATCGTGATCGGCTCTGCGTCGTCCAGATCTCGCGCGGCGACGGCAGTGCCGATGTCGTGCAGATCGTACCTGGCTCGAGCCCGCCCGAAATACTCAAGCGCGTGCTGGCCGATCCGGCTGTGACGAAGATCTTCCATTTCGCCCGGTTCGACCTCGCCGTGCTGTTCAGGGCCTTCGGCGTGATGCCGGCCCCCGTCTACTGCACCAAGGTCGCCTCCAAGCTCGCCCGCACCTATACCGACCGGCACGGCCTCAAGGACGTGGTCCGCGAACTCGTGGGCGTCGACCTGTCGAAGCAGCAGCAATCCTCGGATTGGGGCGCCGAGTCCCTGAGCCAGGCGCAGGTGGAGTATGCGGCCTCCGATGTGCTGCATCTGCATGCAGCGCGCGCCCGCCTCGATGCGATGCTCGCCCGCGAAGGGCGCACGGATCTCGCGCGGAACTGTTTCGACTTCCTGCCGACCCGCTCCCTCCTCGATCTCAAAGGCTGGGCCGAGACCGACATCTTCGCCCACACCTGATCGGGCACGCGCATGCCGCAGGAGGGTGTGCAGGGGACGGTGCGGCGGCGCACATCGACCGTGCCCCTGCGACCCCGTGCGGTTGATGATTCCTCAATGCTCCGCCCATAAGGTTGTTGCACGGCCACAACTTCGCCATCGGCCGCGCGCATCCGGCGCTCGACATGGTTGACGCTGGCAGGCACGGCTCAGCACATGATTGACGGGATGTGGCATGTTGCAGGGTGCAACGTGCCGGTGTCTCATCGGATCGGTCAGGCGAAGCGGCTCGGATCATCACCATGCACGGGGTCGACGCCATCCACGCGACGGGGACGACGGGATCGGGAGCCGATGCGCGCCGCAACCGCGCTCATAAGCGGGCTCGCAACCACAGTACGCAGGTTCGCTACCTGCGCCGCCTCATTCCTCTCTCTGCCGGTGCGGCGATTCTCGCCCTCGTCGTGGGGACGCTGTTCAACCCCTTCGGCACCGTCCTGCCGGCCGTCACCATGGGGCCGGTCACCCTGTCGGGCACCAAGGTCAAGATGGAGAACCCGCGTCTGTCCGGTTTCCGGAAGGACGATCGGGGCTACGAGGTCATCGCCACGGCCGCCTTCCAGGACGTGCGCAAGCCGACTTTGATCGAACTGCAGGCGATGAAGGGCCATCTCGTCACCGACGATTCCGGCGGGCTCGCCCATATGGAAGCCGCCTCGGGCCTGTTCGATTCGGCACGCGAGACCCTGGTTCTCGAACGCGACATCAAGCTCTGGACCGACAAGGGCGAGGATATCCGTCTCCTCACCGCCGCCATCGATTTCAAGGCCGGGACGGTGAAGTCCGACCAGGCCGTCGCTGTGACGCTTCCCACCGGGACGGTGGCCTCCGACGGCCTCGACATGGTCGATAACGGCCGCGTCATCTCCTTCATCGGCAACGTCCACGCGGTGTTCCACGGATCGGACAAGGCCGAGGGCGCCGGCTCCGAGAGCAAGCCAGACGTGAAATCGCCGCGCATCCTCACCTCCGCCGCCGAACCGCAGGATGGGGAGGCACGCCGGTGAACCGTTCCACGCTGGTCTCCACCCTCGCCCTCTGCGGCCTCCTCGCGGCGGGGAATGTAGTGGCGCAGATTCCGTCCGGCACGTCTCCGGCGCCTGCTGCGAAGGCGAACAAGCCGACCGCTCCCGGGAGCACCTTCGGCGCGAGCGGCGGCAAGGACCCCGTGAAGATCGACGCGGACCGGCTCGACGTGTTCGACCGGGAGAACAAGGCGATCTTCGCCGGCAATGTCGTGGCCGTGCAGGGCGACAGCACCATTCGCTGCTCGACGATGACGGTGCATTACAAGCGCGGCAAGGATGCCAAGCCCGGGGCACCCGCGCCCGCCACCGACGGCGCCAAATCCCCAGCCGGCATGGCCGAAAACGGCATCCAGAAGGTGGAATGTGCCGGCCCCGTCACCGTGGTGCAGAACGATCAGGTCGCCACCGGAGACAATGCCGTATTCGACCAAGAGGCCAAGCGCATCGTGCTCACCGGCAATGTCGTGCTGAGCCAGTGCCAGAACGTTACCCGCGGCAGTCGCCTCGTCTACGACATGAATACCGGCCGGGCGAACATGGATCCGGTGGCCGGCGGCCGCGTATCCGCGATGTTCGTGCCACAGAAGGAGGAAGCCGCCAAGGGCGGGGCCAAGGGCTGCGCCCAGCCGGCGAGCGCTGCGGGCAAGCCAGCACCCAAGCCTTCCGAAGCCAGCGCGGACAAGCCTGCCGCGAAACCGAGAGCGCAGGCCAATTGACCTCCGCTCTGCCGCTGGCCTCGGTGCCAGACCCGATCAGCCCGCGAATCGCCGGGTCCGTCTCAGACGGAGCCGGGCGTGCGCCGTCGCTCCTGTCGCGCCTCTTCGGCCGCGGTAAGGGACGGCCGGCGGCCGGGGAGACGGGCCTGTCCGGGAATGGCGGCGGTCCGGGCATCCTCCACGTCGAGGGCCTCCGCAAAAGCTATGGCGCGCGTACCGTGGTCCACGAGGCTGGGCTGACCGTGCGCAACGGAGAGGCCGTGGGCCTGCTCGGCCCCAATGGCGCGGGCAAGACCACGATCTTCTACATGATCACCGGACTGGTCTCGGCCGATCGCGGCTCGATCAGTCTCGACGGCCTGCCGATCACCCACCTGCCGATGTATCAGCGGGCCCGTCTCGGTATCGGCTACCTGCCGCAGGAAGCGTCGATCTTTCGCGGCCTGTCGGTGGAGGACAATATCCGCGCGGTGCTCGAAGTGGTGGAGCCGAACCGCAAGGAGCGCGAGCGCAAGCTCGATTCGCTGCTCGAGGAATTCGACATCGCGCGCCTGCGCAAATCACCCTCGATCGCGCTTTCGGGCGGGGAGCGCCGCCGTTGCGAGATCGCCCGCGCGCTGGCGACCTCTCCGAGCTTCATGCTCCTCGACGAGCCCTTCGCCGGCATCGACCCCATCGCGGTGGGCGACATCCAGGATCTGGTGAAGCACCTGAAGCAGCGCGGGATCGGCGTTCTCATCACCGACCATAACGTGCGCGAGACGCTGGGCCTCATCGACCGCGCCTATATCGCCCATTCCGGCCGCATCCTCACCGAGGGTACGCCGGCCGAGATAGTTGCCAATGAGGATGCACGGCGTCTCTATCTCGGCGAGGATTTCCGCCTTTAGGTCCTCGCTGGCTAGTAGGGTCCAAGGACCGCGAAGCTTCGCGCAACTCGCACGACCTGATTCATTCCAGATGTGACATGCGGTGAGACGAGGCGACCGCGATGCTGCGTTGCCGCCTCGCGGATGGCCCGAGGCAACGGATGCCTCCCGGCCTCAGCCGGTACCCTTCCGCCCACTGCCTATTTTGTCGCCAAACTTCATGCCTTCTCTGGAGTGCATGCGTTTTGTGCATGTTGTTTCAGCGAGCCGGCAATGTCGCTCGCGAGGCGATGGCTTTTTGACGTGGAATATCAGAGCGTTGGATTTGGCCGGGCCGGACAGAGGATGCTCTGAGACATCCGCTTCGATGTTGCGCTGCGGCAAGTCCAAGGGAATCACGCACTTCGCGCTTTGACGGCAGGGCGAGATGGCGATAGACATATGCGAAGAGAAAAAGAAGCAATATTCATGCCGAGTGGCGTAGGGGTTCTGTGCCTGCCCTCGGCTGGGCTCACCTGAAGGCGTCGGGGCAACACCATGAGTTTGCTGCAGCGACTGGAAATGCGTCAGGGTCAAGCCCTGGTGATGACGCCACAGCTTCTCCAGGCGATCAAGCTTCTTCAGCTCTCCCAGATCGACCTCGCCACCTATGTCGACGCCGAACTCGAGCGAAACCCGCTGTTGGAGCGCGTCGAAGGCGATGCGGACGGTGAGCGCGTAGGCACGGAGCCGGCCGTGGACGCCTCGGGCGACGGCGAGGGGGATTTCGATTCGTCCGAGCCGGACAACTGGATGGCGACCGAGCTCACCGCCAGCGGTGCCGAGATGGAGAGCGTCCTCGACACCCGCCTCGACAACGTCTTTTCCGACGAGAATCCCAGCCATGCCCGCGAGGCCGCGTCCGGCGACATGCTGTCTCTGACACCTGCGCCCTACGGCAATACCGGCGGCAGCTTCGATGGAGAGGCGCCGGATTTCGAGGCGACCCTGACCTCGGAAGTCTCTCTCCGCGAGCATCTCAGCGCGCAGCTCGATCTCGCCACGCGCGACCCGGGCGACCGGCTGATCGCCGGCTTCCTCATCGATGCGGTGGACGATGCCGGCTACATGCGCGAATCCATCGACGAGGTGGCCGAGCGCCTCGGTGCCAGCCTCGATTCGGTGGCGCGGATGCTGAAGCTGATCCAGACCTTCGATCCGCCGGGAATCGCCGCCCGCGATCTCGCCGAATGCCTGAGCCTGCAGCTGCGCGAACGGGACCGGTTCGATCCGGCGATGCAGGCGCTGGTCTCCCGCCTCGACCTCGTGGCCAAGCGCGATTTTCCGAGCCTGCGCCGTCTCTGCGGCGTCGACGACGAGGACCTCGTGGACATGCTGGCCGAGCTGCGCCGTCTCGATCCCAAGCCCGGCCGGGCCTTCGGCTCGCGCGCCGTGGAGGTTCTTATCCCCGACGTGTTCGTGCGGGCTGCCTCCGACGGGTCCTGGCTCGTGGAACTCAACGCCGAGGCGCTGC
Source organism: Methylobacterium sp. WCS2018Hpa-22 (assembly GCF_031843785.1). Classification (NCBI taxonomy): domain Bacteria; kingdom Pseudomonadati; phylum Pseudomonadota; class Alphaproteobacteria; order Hyphomicrobiales; family Methylobacteriaceae; genus Methylobacterium; species Methylobacterium sp. WCS2018Hpa-22. The sequence continues at coordinate 33,478 of NZ_JAVTJA010000010.1, read as the reverse complement.
CCCGCGTGCTGGTGAACCAGAGCTACTATGCCCGCGTCTCGCGCGGCGCGTCGGCCGAGGGCGACAAGGCGTTCCTGTCCGAATGCCTGCAGACCGCCAACTGGCTCACCCGAAGCCTGGAGCAGCGGGCGCGGACCATCCTCAAGGTCGCCTCCGAGATCGTGCGCCAGCAGGATGCGTTCTTCGTCAACGGAGTGGCCCATCTGCGGCCCCTCAACCTCAAGACGGTCGCAGAGGCCATCGGCATGCATGAATCCACCGTCTCGCGGGTCACCTCCAACAAGTCGATCGGCACCAGCCGCGGCACGCTGGAGATGAAGTACTTCTTCACCGCCGCCATTCCGGGGGCCGCGGGTACGGCCTCGCATTCCTCCGAAGCCGTGCGCCACCGGATCAAGCAGCTCGTGGACGGCGAGGCGGCCGGCGACGTGCTCTCGGACGACGCCCTGGTGCAGAAGCTCCGCGACGAGGGCATCGACATCGCCCGGCGCACGGTGGCGAAATACCGGGAATCGTTGCGTATCCCGTCCTCGATCGAGCGTCGCCGCGAGCATTTCGCCTACGCCCGCTGAGGCGCGGTCCGCGAAGCGCGGAGCTGATCCCGCAACCGCGTGCGGCGCACCCCGCGGAGCCGGCTTTCCATTCCGTTGACTTCTCTCCCCGACGCTCCTTTACTCACCTGCCGAACGTCGAAAAACCGGAGGATACATGGGGTCATTGCGTGTCACAGGCCATGGCCTGGACCTTGGCGAAGCCCTTCGTGGGCGCGTCGAAGAGCGAATGGCCGGGACCTTGTCGAAGTATCTCGACAGCCACATGAACGGCACCTGCTCCGGCCATGTGACGCTTCGACGGGACGGCACGGCCTACCGCACGGATTGCGTGCTCCACCTCGTTTCCGGCCTCACCCTCGAAGCCTCGGGCGCCTCGCATGACCCGCATTCGAGTTTCGAGCAGACCGCCGACAAGCTCGAGAAGCGCCTGAAGCGCTACAAGCACCGCCTCAAGGATCATGGCGCTGCCCTGCACGAGGGAGCGACGGTCCAGGCGGCCTATGCGGTGTTCCAATCGCCGAGCGAGCTGGACGGGGACGACCTCGAGGACGAGGCGGATCAGGAAGACGAGGCGCATCCTCCCGTGGTGGCCGAGAGCACCAAGACGCTGAAGCGTCATTCGGTGAGCGAGGCAGTGACGGCCCTCGACCTCACCGGTGCCCCGGTGATCGTGTTCGTTCATGCTGGCACCGGACGGATCAACGTCGTATACCGCCGCAGTGACGGAGCGATCGGATGGGTGGACCCACCCGACGCGGCGTCCTGATCGATCGGCCCGGAGCGGAGATTCTTCTTCGGAGAAAGCCGATCCGTGACGAGAGGCCGAATGGCCGTCCGGGATGCGTGATCCCGGCTGGCTATCCGGCCTAAGGGCCGTTAGTCGACCATCGGCCGTTTCCGGGTGCGTGGGAACCACGCATCCGTAGCGCTATTTCAAATGAGCGGCGTCCATTTGGCCGTCGCCGATGGGGCGACTGTCCTTATCATGCCAGTTCTGGAATTCCTCAGTCCAGATTCCGTGGTGACCTCTCTGCGCGCTCGCGCGAAGAAGCAGATCCTCCAGGAATTGAGCGCCCATGCGGTGCGCCAGCTTCCCGCGCTCGACGAGCGCGAGGTGTTCGAAACCCTGCTTCAGCGTGAGCGACTGGGGTCTACCGGCATCGGCGACGGTGTCGCGATTCCCCACGGCAAGCTTCCGGGGCTCGACCGCCTGTTCGGCCTCGTCGCCCGCCTGGAGCGTCCGGTGGATTTCGAGTCGCTGGATGGCCAACCGATCGATATTGCCTTCCTCCTGCTCGCTCCGGAAGGGGCAGGGGCCGAGCACCTTAAGGCGCTCGCCCAAGTGGCGCGGCTGCTGCGGGAGCCGGGCATGCTGGAGCGGATCCGCGCGGCGCGGGATTCCAGCGCACTCTATTCTCTGCTGACCCAGACGACGAAATCCGAAGCGGCATGAAACGCGTGAATTTGGATAAGTGCCGGTCTTCGGCGGCTGCCGCCGTCGCGTGTGCCATCCTGTGGGGCGCGCCCGCCCATGCCGATGTCGCGTGCGCGCGCGACGTCCTCGTCGCCAATTCGATGCAGCGCCAAGCCATCGACCAGCTCGAACAGGCCGATGGTGACGATGCCAACCGGTGCCGCGTCTGGCGCCGGCACGTGGAGACCATGCGCCGGGTCTCGAGCGTCTACGGCCGCTGCCTCTCCGGAGCGGAGCGGGCCGCCAAGCTCAACGAAGTGCAGACCTCGGAGAAGGATTTCTCGGGGCTCATCCGGACTCGCTGCCGCGGTCTTTGAAGACACGACCACGCACAGGCGGTTGATGCCCGCCGATTGACTCAGGGGCGAGGCATCGGCTGTCCTCGTCCACACCGCCATGCTTTTCGCCCGCCTCTCCGACGACCTGTTCAAGCCGCTCGCCTCGCCGAGCCGGGCTTTCAACGCGGCCCTGCTGCTGCATCTGCATGCGCGCGTCTTCGCAGAGACTACCGAACCTCTGCGCAAGAGCGAGTTGCTCGCCTCCATCGGCGATTTTTCCGCAGACTGGTCCCAGGGCGAGATCGCCGACGACGATGCCACGCCGGCCGATCCGATCGAGCGCCGCTCCGCGGTCTATCGGCGTCTCCTAGAGGCCGGCTGGCTCGTGGAGCGGCGCGAGCGCTACGTGCCGGTGGTCGATTTCGACCCCGATGCCCGCCACGTCATCGAGGAACTGGCGCGTATCGATCGGGGCGAGACCCGCTCCTATGGCGGCGCCGTGCTCGAAGTGCTGGGCAGTCTTGAGAGTGCCGTGGCCAACCCGGCCGAGCGTTCGGAGGCCCTGGTCAACGCCGCCAAGGCGTCCCGCGCCTTCCTCGGACACCTGCGCAGCCTCGCGGGCTCCATGCGCAAGATCGAGGAGCGCATCCTGCGCGAGGAGGACCAGGGTACGGCGTTCCGGCTCTATTTCGAGGAGTTCGTCGCGCGCCACCTCGTCAGTGACTACCGTACCCTTCACACACGACTGAACCCGTTCCGCTTCCGCTCCGGCATCGTCCGGGAGGCCGGACGGGCGTTGCGCGACCCCCTCACCATCCGGGCCCTCGCCGAAGCGGGACTGCGTGAGGGGCGGGCCGCCGACCTTCCCCTCGCCGAGCGGGCGGTGCGGCGCGACCTCGCGGAGATCCTGTCGATCTTCGAGGGGCTCGACCGGCATCTCGACAGCGTCGCCGACATCGTCGCCCGGCTGGAGCGCCGGATCGCCGCGTCCCTGCGCTACACGGATCACCGCGATTCCGACCGGATCGAGCGCACGGCGGCGGCGCTACGGGCGGTGAGGGCTGCCGAATGGTCGGATTTGGCGCCCCTTGCCCAGGTCTCGCTGCTGCGTCCGCCGATCGGGGAGCCGCATTTCTATACGCCTCGGATGAGGCGGACAGCGATCCTGTCCGAGCCCCTGCCGGAGATCCATCTCGACCCGGCGATCGAGGCCTTCATCCTCGCCAAGGACGCCTTCCGCCAGCGGGTGATGGTGACGCCCGAGCGCGTCATCGCTTTCGTCGAGCGCAAGCTCGGGACGAACCCCGCCATCCGCGGATCCGAGATCGTCGTGGCGGATGTGGACGAGTTCGTGGTGTTCCAGCGTCTGCGCGAGATCGACGTGCTGTTCGACGGACTCCTCAACGATCGCTACCGCCTCACCCGTGTCGCGGGCCGTGTCTCCAACGGCTGGCTCGATTGTCCGGATTTCATGGTGGAGCGGTCGTCCCCGCCCCCAACACGCGGGCCAGCGAGCGCGGGCGAACGGCGACCACGGAGATAAGACCCCGCGCGTCGTCCCGTACGGTGGGGAGGACCGAATGTTTGCGTGCATTGCACAATTGTCGTGACAGACGAGATGTCATCACAAACGTGTCAATGCCCTTGGCAGACTTGAAGAGTCGGATCATCCTCTTGGTATACCCGCATCAAAGCGGGACTGATAAGGAGGTTAACCCATGAGTACCGGCAAGTGCTTGATCAAATCCGCCTGGATCGCCGTCGAGGTGGGGAAAGAGCGAACCGAGAGGGTTCTCGTCGTCGAGACCTACATCGCCGTCAGCCCGCTGGAGCGGAATTTCGACGGTGACCGTTATTCCAAGGTGGTGGAGGAGGTGCAGCGCGTGCTCTTCCAGAACCCCTCTATCGACCGTGCCTCGATCCTGAGCATGCATCGCGACACGGAATGCCTGTCGTTGTTCAAGGCCTCCCCGGCGAAAGCCGCGTGAGGAAGCGGGTTTTGTGTCGCGAGGGCGATCCGAGTAACGAGGCGGGGTGACGGGGCGCCGTGTCCCGCTCGACCGGACCGTCTGAATGATCGACGCCTTCCGCGCCATCGTCGATGGCGACGAGCCACCGCCTCCGGGTGCCCGTGCACCGTCCGAAGAGGATCTCATCCGCGCGCTTCAAGTCGTGCTGAAGAGCCAGTGCCTCTATGCCGATACGCCCGGTATCGGCCGGTCCTACGAGATCGCCCGGTATTACGCGCCGTTCTTCAAAAGCTATTTTGCCTGTCTCGGCTACTCGTTCGAGGTCTCGCCCCGCGACCAGATGGTGTTCCTGCGCGTGCCCGCCGACGGCGTACGCCATGACGGGCAGGCCGAGCGCCTGCGCAAGGACGAGACCCTCGTGCTGCTGGCCCTGCGCCTCGCCTATGAGGAAGGGCTTCGGGAACACCGCGTCACCACCGACGGTGTCGTGGAATGTACCACCGATGACATCGCCGAATCGATCCGCACCGCCGCCCGCAGCGAGGCGCCGGAAGAAGCGCGCCTCACGGAGATCCTGCGCCTTTTCGCCCGCAAGGGTGCCCTTCGCCTGGGCGAGCGCGACAAGGTCGAGAAGATCACGCCGCTGATGATCTTTCCCGGTGTCGCGGTGCTCTCACCCGATTCCTGGATGGAGCAGGTCCGCGCCTGGGCAGCGGCGCGAATGGACGATGACGGCTGAGCCCGATCAAGGGCGGCATCCACATCGGGGTTAAGATTTCACATGAAACATGCGTGGCACGGCTCGAAGCCCCGACATCGCCCCCTGTGAAAAAGAGGACGACGGGACCATCGACTTGCATCGTCGGGCCGCCCCGTCCATGCCGTGGCTCCGTCATTTCCATCGAGGACTTGCCCGCCCGGTGTATCGGCTCACCGACATCGCCCTCTCGAATTGGTACCTGATCCGCCGCGAACAGATCCGGATCCGGGGAGCGGCTGCCTTGGTGGGGCCGACGGGGGCCGGCAAGTCGACGATCTTCGACGCTGTCGGCACCGTGCTCGCCGGCAACAACGCGAGTCGCCTCGCCCTCAACGCGTCTGCCTCGGGGCGCAGCGCCCGCACGGTCCGCGATTACTGCCTCGGCTGGATCAGCGACCCCGCCGAAGGCGGCCGTCCAACCCGTGAGGCCTGCGAGACCCTCATCGTCCTCGTCTTCGAGAACGAGACCACCGGACGTGTCGTATCCGTCGGTCTCGCGCTCGCGGCCCGGGCCGAAGACAGTCGCGAGACCACGCTCTCGCGCTTCATCGCGGTCGGACACCGGTTCGAGATCGCCGATTACGTTCGCGAGACCGCCGAGGGCAGATACGTGGCGCCCTGGCCGGAGATCGCAAAGGATCTCCGCATCCGGGCGGACAGGTTCGAGGAGTTCCGCTCATCGGGCGAGCGTTTCACCGCCGACGTCCTGGCGCTGATGCGCGAGGGCGCGCCGAGCCCCGAGCCGCGCCACTTCCTGCGTACGTTCTCCAACGCCGTGGCGTTCAAGCCGATCTTCGATTCCTCCGCCTTCGTGCGCTCATTCGTCCTCGAACCCGAGCCCCTGGACGTCGCGCGCATCCGCCAGTCGGTGGAGAACTGGCGCCGTCTCCTGGAGACCATCGAGGAATTGGAGCGCCGGCTCTCCCATCTCGGCCGAATCCTCAAGCGCTACGAAACCTGGGCGGAAGCCAGCCTCTCGGCCACCCTCGACGAGTTACGAGCGGCCGGCGCCGACCTGCGCCGCCGCATCCTCGACTACAGCCAGGCCCGCTCTCGCCTCGGCGACGTGGCGGAACGCCTGCGCATCGCCCGCGAGAGCGTGAGCACCAGCCAGGGTTTCGTGCGCGAGATCGACGGCGAGATCGCGGGCAAGAAAGCGATGCTGGCCGGGAGCCAGGGGGAGGGGCGGCTCGCCGCCTCCAATGCCGGCCTCGCCATGCTGGCGCGCGACAAGCGCGACCTCGCCACTCGCGTCGCCGATCTGGTGGGGCTGGTGCAGGAGGCGGGCAAGCTCAACGTCGTCTTCTCCGAGATCCAGCGCATCGATCCGGAATCGGCGCGGATCGTGGCCGCCTGCTCGCGCTCCGGCCTGCGCCGCGATGCGCCCCCCGAGGAATCGCTTCGCTCGGACGGACCGCTCGGCCCCCTTCTCACGGCCCTCGCCTCTCTCTCCGACATCGCCACCCCCCTCGATACCGCTGCCGAGGACATGGCCCTGCGTGCCCGCGCCCAGGAGAAGGAGGCGCATGCCCTCTCGGCCGAAGTCGGCAGCGGGCGCGCGGGCGGCGCGCGCCTCTCCTCCGACACGGCCACTTTCCGCGACGAACTCGCCCGGCTCGGGATCGAGGCGACGCCGATCTGCGAACTCGCCGAAATCACCGATCCGAAATGGGGACCGGCTCTGGAGGGCCTGCTCGGAGGCGCCCGCGAAGCTCTCGTCGTCGAACCGGACCGGCTGAATGAGGCTTTCGCCCATCTCGAAGCCCGCAAGAGCCAGTTCTATCGCTGCCTGCTGGTGAAGACGACGGACACCGCGCGCCGCCGGGGCGGGCGCGACGACGAAGGGCCGATCTCGCTGATCGAGACTCGCGATCCCCATGCCCAGGCGTTTCTCGCGGCCCGGCTCGGCGGCTACGATCTCGCCCCCAACGACGCGGCCTTGGCCCATATGAGCCGCGCCGTGGCGCCGAGCGGCCGCTCGACCTCCGGCATGGCCTATTCCGTAGTGCGGCCGGTTCAACTGATGATGACCCGTGGCAGCCGCGGTCCCACGGCGGAGAGCCGGCAGAACCTGGAACACGCGGTCAATGAGGCACGGCGCCTGCGCGGCGCGGCCGGCGTGCTGCGCGAGGCCGCCCGCATTGCCGCCATGCTGCGGGTCCGACTCGCCGACGCCAATCTCGACATCGTCTTCCTGCGCCAGGAGGCTGACGCGATGGAGGGACGGCGACGCAGCCTCACCACCGAGCGTGAAGCCGTGGAGAAGGCCGATACCGGCGCGTTGGAGGCCGAGATCAAGAAGCTCGCCAAGGAGCGATCGGCCTATCTCACCGAACTCGTTCAGGTGCTGGAGCCGAAGCGCGACGCGCTGCTCGGCGAAGAAGCGGGCCTGAAGGCGAAGGTCGCCACCGCGCGGGAGGCGATCCGCGCCGCGCTTCAGGCAAGGCGCGGCGCCCATGCCCGCTGGATCGCGGGGGATTCCGTGCGCATCCGTCTCGTCCGGCCGGACGGGTTCGATCCGCTGGCGGTGGCCAAAGCGCGGGCCGACGCGGCGGGCCTCGAATCCAAGGAGTTGGCGGCTTTGGCCAATGCGGCGCGCGGCGCCGCCCGCGAGGCGATGGAGACGGCGCGCACGCAAGGCCGTGCCGCAGAGCGCGATCTCGCCGAATACTGCGTTCAGTGGCGCATCGAGAACCCCCTGGGTAACGGTGATGCTCCGGCCTCCTTCGGCTTTTCCTGGGTCGCCCGCGCCCATGACGAGGTGGCGGGCCACGAGTTGCGGCGCTACCGCGACCAGGCCGTGCGCGCGGAGAGCGAGATGCGCCGCCTCATGACCGAGGACCTGCTGACTCGCCTCGCCGACAAGTTCGAGCGGGTCCGCACCCGACTCGATGCCCTGAACGAACGTCTCTCGACCCAGACCTTCACCGGCCAGACCTACGCCTTCGAGGCCACCGTCGATCGTCGCTACGCCGCCGTGCATGCCCTCGCCACCGAGGTGGCGCGTTCGGCCGACGCAGCGCAGGCGATCCTGCCGGGGGAGGGCGAGGACGTACCCCCGGGGCCGCTCGCTGCCGCGATCGAGGAGATCACCGCCCTGATCGCCGGGGACGAGAGCGCGGCGCGGCTTGCCGATTACCGCAATTACTTCGTCTACGAGATCGGCATGCGCGACAAGACGGGCAACCGCACCACCATGTCGAACCGGGCCTTGCGTGGCTCGGGAGGCGAGGCGCAGGCGCCGTTCTACGTCGCCATCGCCGCGTCACTCGCCTCGGCCTATTATCCTGGAGACCGGCCCGGCGACGAGAATCCCGGCCTCGGACTCTGTCTTCTCGACGAGGCCTTCTCGAAACTCGACGTGCGCAACTCCCAGGCTTTGGTCGACCTCTACCAAGCCTGGGGATTGCAGCTTCTCATCGCGGCGCCCGAGGACAAGCGCACCACGCTCACCGAGGTGATGGACACCATCGTCACCGTCTACAAGAGCCCGGATCTGACTTCGGTCCGGATCGAGGCCGAGCATCCGCTCGAGGCGGCTAAGCGCGCGCTCGCCGCCATCAACCCGGAACGCCAGGGTATCGAGCGATTCCAGGTCTCCGACGCGGCGGAGTGAGGGGCGTGGCCGGAGGCACCTCCTCACCGTCGCTTTGGCTTCGCCTCTCGCTCACCGAAGGCGTGACGGGGTGCCCTCCGTTCCTTTCCCCGTAGGCGGGAAGAAGGGAGGGGGTGCCTAACGCGACGCGCTTTTCTGTGACGAAGGCGCGATCAGACCCGACGCGAGGCAGCGTTTCGGATCGCGGCGAGAGTCAGGATGGCGGGGGCATCGCTCCCGGTTACCGCGAGGTGATCGGCGCCGCTGGATAGGAGCAGCGCCAGGGCGTCCTTCAACGACGTTTCCGCGGTGACGCCCGGCGCATCACCCGGATCGCCCGGAACCGCGATCGCGCCCGCTTGGCTCAGGGCCAACCGGCGCAAGGCCCGGTCTTCACCGACGAAGCTCTCCACGAATCGGTCGGCTGGGGCTGCGAGCAGGCGGTCCGGCGTGTCGGCCTGGACGATCCGGCCCTCTCGCATGAGCACGACGCGGTCGCCCATCCGCATCGCCTCGTCGATATCGTGGGTGACGATGATCACGGTCTTCTTGAGCCTGCGCAGGATCTCGCCGACCTCTTCCTGAAGCCGGTCGCGGGCGACGGGGTCCACGGCGCCGAAGGGTTCGTCCATGAGGAGCACGTCAGGGTCTGCCGCCAGGGCGCGGGCGACGCCGACGCGCTGGCGCTGGCCACCGGACAATTCGTCGGGCCGTCGCTGGCGATACGCGTCCGGGTCGAGGCCGACGAGGTCGAGCATCTCGTCCACCCGATCTGCGATCCGGGCGCGTGTCCAGCCCAGGAGGCGGGGCACGGTGGCGACGTTCTCGGCGACATTCCGGTGCGGGAACAGACCGATGCCCTGCAGCACGTAACCGATACCACGGCGCAGCCGCACCGGATCGACCTCCGCCACGTCGCGTCCGTCGAGGAGGACACGTCCGGCATCCGGCTCCACCAGACGGTTGACCATGCGCAACGTCGTGGACTTGCCGCAGCCGGAGGGGCCGATGAGGACGCAGGTCGTCCCGGCGGCGATGTCGAGGTCGATCCCGTCGACGGCGGGCCGCTCTGCGCCGGCAAAGCGGCGCGAGACGCCCTCGAACCGGATCATCGACCGAGCCTCGCGGTCTCTGGCGTCAGCAGCCGAGGCAGATCGAGCCCATGGTGGTCCGCATCTTCCGGTCCCAAGCCTTGTCGCGCGCTGCAGATATCTTCTGGGCCTTGAGCATATCGGCTTCGGTGGAGGCCCGATTGAAGGTGGAGCCCGGCGGCTTGGTCACACCCATGGCAGTGGTCATGCGCTTCGGCGCAGGCTGCTGTGAAATGTTCGAGGGCTGCGCCTGAACGGGCACGGCGACGAGCAGGCCCAGACAGACGGACGCGGCAAGGAAGCGTGTCATGATCAATCTCGACTTTTGAAACATATAATGACGCAGTAGCAGGCCGCGGATACCAGCGTTCCCGGTCCGCCATGCTTGGTCCGCCATGACGGCAAGGTTATGGCTTTCCGAGGCGGTCTACTGACGACAGCGCAGACAGTGCCGAATCCTCACGCGGTCTTGCGTGTGCCAGCGCACCGGTCGATCATCGGTTGTCCTCAGCGGCGTCAGGCGAGGTGGGACGTATCGGCCGGAACGCGACCAGGGTCATGTCGTCCCGGCGGCTCTCGAGCCCCCGATAGGCAACGAGCTCAGCCTCGAGAATGCTGATCTGCCGGCGGAGTTCCTCGTCGCGGCTGCGAACGAGAATATCCGACACGCCACGATGCCCGAGGAGCCGGCGTTGCGCGCCGGGGGGGGCCATCTGGTCGGTGAGGCCGTCGGTCATCAGGTAGAAGGTGTCGCCCGGCGCCACGTCCAGAATGATGTCCTCGGTCGTGAACCGGGTGCTCCCGTGCCGTGGGTAGCCGAGCCCGTGCCGCGCGCCCCTGATCCGGGTGAGGCCCGCTTCCGTGATGCTGGTGAGCGCCAGTCCGGCGCCGGCGAAGCTCAGCCTTCGTGCCGCGGGGTCCCAGATGCACACGCCGCAATCGAGCCCATCGTCGGATTCCGCACCGCGCCCGTCCTGGCGCAACTGGACGCGGACCATTTCGTCGAGGGCCGTCAGGATCTCGGCGGGCGAGCGCAGGCCGCGCTCGTGCAGCAGCCGGTCGAGCGCGGTGGCGACGATGAGGGTGATGAAGGCGCCCGGCACCCCGTGGCCGGTGCAATCGGCCACCACGACGATGCTGAGGTCGTCGAGGCGTTCCAGCCAGAAATAGTCGCCGCCGACTTGATGCAGTGGCTCCCACAGAACGGCGACGTCAATGCCGGCGCCGGCCAGTGCCGCCCGGTCGGGCAGGACGGAGGTCTGGATCCGGCGGGCGTAGCCAATGCTCTCCATCACCTGATTGTTGGCGTCCGCGAGCTTGGCATGAGCCTGTTCGAGCTCGGCGAGAAGCTGCTTCGCCTCGTCGCCGGCGCGCAGGCCCTCTACCATACGGTTGAAGGCCGAGGAGATGACGTCGATCTCGTTGCTGGCCCGGACGGCACCGTCGAACTCCACCAACGACCAGCGTTTGTGCTCGACCTCGCGCATGGCGAGCAGCAGTCGCTTCAGGGGGGCGAGGACGTGTTTGCGGACATTGGCATGGAGGGTCAGCACGAAGGCGAGCATCAGGATGAGGGTCGCCCCCAACGCCAGGAGCGCCTGTTTCTCGGCGTTGCGGCGCAGGGCTTCGGTGGACAATCCCAGCGTCAGTCGCCCCGCGGATTCTGCGCGCCCCGCCGCCGTGACGGTGCTGGAGGCGCGGATGAGTTCGAGGCCCCGACCGGCCGGTATCTCGCCGACGGACATCACCAGTCCGCCTGCCGCGTTCCAGGCGCGCACGAACTGGAAGGCCGGATCGAGGGTGAGGGCCTGGATCTGCGCCGTGTAGACGTCCGGGCGCTCGCTCCAATCGGGGCGGGCAATGGAATGGGCGGTCAGGGTGACGAGGAGGTTCGCCCGTTCGGTATAGAGCCTGAGGCTGTCGGTGTAGTTCACCCAGGCGATGCCGATCTGCGTCGCCAGCACAACGATGGCGATCACCGGGTAGATCCGCAGGAACAGGGTGTGGGCCAGACTGTCGAGGTCGCGTCCCTGCGCAGAGCCGCGCAGCGCCCCAGGCCGCATCGTGCCGGGCGCGGATGCCGAGGCGTCGGCGAAACCGGCGAGTTCCCGGAATTCGTCGCCGCTCAGGGGACCGCCGCCCCTCAAGGAGCGCTTGCGGGGGGGAGAACCGACGGCGGGCGATGCCACCTTGCCCCCCGGATCGGAGGTCATGGCGGCGAGACGGTCCGGATCGAGCTGCGGAACGAGCGGACGCAGCCGCGTCCGGCATGTTTGGCGGCGTAAAGCGCGGCATCGGCCCGGCCGAGCGTCTGTTCGAAGGTCTCGGTTCCCTCGATGGCCGCGACGCCGATGCTGACGGAGAGTGCCAGCGGTCCGCCGGGCCATTCCACGCCGGTCTCGTCGACGAGACGGCACAAGTCCTCGGCGACCACGAGCCCGGCATCGGGTTCGATCTCGGTGAGCAGGATCGCGAATTCCTCGCCGCCCATGCGGCCGATCACGTCCACCTTGCGCAGCCGCTTGCGACAGGTCTCGACGAAGCAGATGAGAGCCGCGTCCCCGGCGGCATGGCCGAACTCGTCGTTGAGCCGCTTGAACCGGTCGAGATCCGCCATGAGGAGGCAGGCGGGAACTCGGTCGCGTTCGTATCTCAGCCATTCACGCCGGCTGATTTCCATGAAGCGGCGACGGTTCACCGCGCCGGTGAGATCGTCGGTATCGGCCAGGCTCCTCAGCTTGGCTTCGAGACGGGTCCGATTCTCGATCTCGCCGGACAGCGCCTCGTTGAGGGCCTGGAGGTCGCGCTGCTGCTCCGCGAGGCGGCGGTTCGCCCTCTGCAGGTCGAACTGCATCCGGTCGCTCAACCTCACGAGGCGGCGCTGCTCGTCATAGCTGCGGCGGTAGGCCTCGGCGAGCTGCTGGACGCCGCCCGCGACCTGCGCCAGGCCCGCCAGCATTCCGTCGGTCTTCACCAGGACCGCTTCCTCGGTATCGTAAAGGCTGAACGCTTCGCCGACGGCGGGTGGATCGCCGATCTGCGCAACGATCTCAGGCTTGGTCTTCATCCGCATCAGTGCCCCGTCTGCGCGGTCTCGACGAGATCGAACCGTGCGTGGGTGAAGTCCGACGCGAAATCCTCCCCGGCCTCGGCGATGGTCTCGTCCCCCTCGGCATGGAGCCAGCGGATGGTGACGCTACGCCCTGCCTCGGCGGCGTCTTCGAGAGGCATGAACAGGTTCATCAGGCCCTTCGCGCTCGAAGAGTTGAAATAGACGAGGGCGACTTCGAACACGATCGGATCCGTGCTCGATGCGGCGAGGTAGGTCCGCAAGGCCTGGAGCAGGGGGCCGAAGAAGGCCGCGGCATCCTCCGGGTACGATTCACCGGCCAGCCTGAAACGGCCGGCGGCGAAGTCGAAATCCACCTCGGGGGATCGGGGGGTGGCTGGAATCTGAATCCGGTCCATTGCTGGGGCGCCGTCAGATGAAGGCTTTGAGGCAGAACAGACTGCGCTCGCTGCCAAGGTCGTGAAATTCGAACTCGACCGGTGCGCTCGACCGGCGGGCGATCTCGATCAGCCCGATGCTGCCGCCCAGACTGCCTTCATCGGGGGCCTGGCGTAACTTTTCGCGGTAGAAACGCTTGAGTTCTTCGCTCGACATGCCGGCAATATGGTCCAATCGCTCGCGCAGGATAGCGGCATCGGCCTTGGGAATCTCGTTGCCGCACACGACGAAGAAATGTCCGTTCTCGACGCCCACAACGATCATTCCCGCGCTGATCATACCGCCGGAGGCCCGGTCCGTGGGAAGTTTGTCGGCCGAATACCGGATGATGTTCTGGGCCTGCTCGACGAAGATCGAGAACACCCGCTTGGCGATGGTGGCGTCCGTCTCACCCTGGATCATCCGAAGCTTCAGGACTTCCCCGAGCGAGAACAGGACATTCTCCGAAAGGTCGCCGCCGAACGAAAGGATGATGCCGTTGCGCTTCGACGTCTCGAAGAAGGATTTGAAATCCTGCGCGAGCAATGCGTCCTCCCTGGACAAGGCGGATGGTGATGCCGGAGCGGCGTCCAAGCACACGATCCGGAAGCATTAGCTCCAAAGCGTCTACGGAGAGTTATCGCTCCGGCGCTCGCCCGAGAGAAGCACAATTCGTTCCACCCGATTAACCACGGTGTGCCGGGCCAGGGTCCGTCATGATCCGGAAGGGGGACTTCCCAATTCCGAAGTCTTGTCGTCAAGTCATGAGCCGTTGAGCCGACCGGTCGAGAGAAACAATTTATAGGGATTTGACACTGTAGAAGTCGCGGGTGCGCGTTGGCGTGGGCACGAATCCAGACCTCGTCGGTCTGAAGTGGATCGGATCGTGACGCAAGAGAAGTCCGTCCTCATCGTATCGGATCGGCCGGACCGGGTAAGGCTGCTGGCGCGCGCCATCACCACGATTCTCCCTTGCCGCAGCGTCCTCGGCGACCAGTCGATACCCGCCATCCTCCCCGTCGTCGCAGTCATCGACATGGACCCTCGGGAAGGCGTGGCGGCAGCCTGGGCGACCCGCCTCCTCATGTTGCGCGTACCCTGCCTCGTCCTCACCGGCTCGCCTGCCGACATCCCGCACAAGGCGAATCCGGCCCTGCGCATCGCCGCGGCCGATACTCCGCGCCCGACCATCCTCTCCCTCCTCCTCAGCCTGATCGACGCCGGCCGGAAGATGCGGACACGGCGCGACGGCGAGAACGCCGCTGTGGAAGCGAAGGCGCATCGCGCCTGTTCGGTCGTGGCGGGCATGTTCCATGCGGCGCAATTCGACCAGTCGATCTCGGCCGACGAGGTCGATGCCGGCACAGACGTCATTCTGGAAGCTGTCTCGGAGGGGGGGATCCGTGCGTGGCTCGACGTGCTCGGACGCTACGACGAGTTGCTCTATCAGCACTCCCTCAGCGTCGCCGGGTTCGCCGCGGCCTTTGGCTTCCACCTCGGGATTCCGCGGGCCGACCGGAAGCGCCTGACCAAGGCCGCGCTGCTGCACGATATCGGCAAGGCCAAGATCCCCCTCGCCATCCTCAACAAGCCCGGCGCGCTGACCTCGGACGAACTGGCCATCATGCGGACTCACGCCGCCGCCGGCGCCGACATGCTCACCGGGCAGGAAGGGTTCGATCCCGCGATGCTCGATGTGGTCAGGCATCACCATGAGATGCTCGACGGCAGCGGTTACCCGTCCGGCCTCACCGGCGATGCGATTTCTGATCTCGTCCGCCTCGTGACGATCTGCGACATCCACTCCGCCCTCACCGAACGGCGCGCCTATCGCAAGCCGCTCCCGCATGCCGAAGCCCATGCCATCATGCTCGGGATGACGGGCAAGCTCGACATGCCGCTCCTGCGGGCCTTCCTGCCCATCGTCAGGCTCTCGACCCCCGACGACGCCCTGGTCTAGGGATTGCGGCGTTCGGTTTGCCGAACTCGGACCCGTTTGCGGGCCCCGTTCACTTGGATCGATGTCGCAGGACGGCCGCGATTTTTGCAAGAAAGTTCTAGATCAAAAGTTTTATCTCTTCGTGTGAGATCTAAGCGAAGACCCATCTCCCTCGCCTTGTTCTTTTAAAAGCACGTTTCGTTGACCCGGATCGTCGCTGCGATCACAGTTCGGCAACGATGCCGGGGCGCATTCGACGATCGGACGGAACGTTCTGATCGATGCCCCCGGCACATTCCCGAACCCGATCGGTAGGCGCTCGATGTCTCTACAAGGCAGCTCTTTCTCAGGCCCGCTCCCCCGCATCGTCGGCTTCAGCGCCAATCTCCAGCGTCCCTCCAAGACGCGGGCGCTCGTCGAAGCGGTGGCCGAGGCGACCGGTGCGCGGCTCCGCGCCGATATCCGCCTGTTCGACGTCGTCGATGCCGGGACCGGCCTCGGCGCGGCCTGGTCGCGCGATAAGCTTTCGCTGCCGGCCCGGCGTATCCTGGAGGCGATCGAGAACGCCGATGCGCTCATCGTCGGGACGCCGGTCTACAAGGGCGCCTATACCGGCCTGTTCAAACACCTGTTCGACTTCGTCGATCCGACGGCTCTCGTGGGCAAGCCCGTCGTGCTGTCGGCCACGGGCGGAGGTGCGCGTCACGCCCTCGTCGTCGAGCATTCCCTTCGGCCTCTCTTCGGCTTCTTCAGCGCGCAGACCGTCCCGACCTCCGTCTATGGCAGCGACGCGGATTTCTCCGACGGAATCCTCGTCGACGAGGGCGTGCGGGGCCGCGTTTCCGATGCCGCGTCCCAGCTCGCTGCGCTGCTCGGCGCACGGGCGAAGCCCTCGGCTTCGTTCGAGGCCGCGCCGGCCGCCGCCTTCGCCGCTCCGAACCGATAGCCCCCTCGGACGACCGGGGGCGCCGGCCGGGCGATGCGCCCGACGGCGCCGAGATCGGCGCCTCCTACAGAGCCTCAGTCAGCAAGGGCTGGACACATGCCACGGCAGACAACCATCGGTTCCGACATCCTCGGCCGCCTGACACCCTGGCTCGTGCCGGTGGCGATCATCGCCGGCTGGCAGGCGGCGGCCTCGACCGGCCTCGTTTCCACCCGCTTCATGCCCGCCCCCTCGGACGTGATCGCCGCGGGCTGGCAGGCGAGCAAGACCGGTGAGCTTTGGGCCAATCTCTGGATCAGCTTCCTGCGGGCGGCCGTCGGCTTCCTCATCGGTGGCAGCATCGGCTTCGCTCTCGGCCTTGCCAACGGCCTGTCGCAGCTCTCCGAGAAGCTCACCGACACGACCCTGCAGATGGTGCGCAACATCCCGCACCTGTCGCTGATCCCCCTGGTCATTCTCTGGTTCGGCATCGACGAGGAGGCCAAGCTCTTCCTTGTGGCCATCGGCGTATTCTTCCCGATCTACGCCAACACCCTGCACGGCATCCGCTCGGTGGATCCGCAACTGGTGGAGATGGGCCGGGTCTACGGCATGTCGCCCACGACCCTGTTCCTTCGGGTGGTCCTGCCCGGTGCGCTGCCTTCGATCTTCGTCGGTCTGCGCTACGCGCTCGGCATCATGTGGCTCACGCTCATCGTCGCCGAGACGATCTCGGCCTCGTCCGGCCTCGGCTACATGGCGATGCAGGCGCGTGAGTTCATGCTGGTGGACGTGGTGGTGCTGGCCATCGTCATCTACGCCCTCCTCGGCAAGATCGCCGACACCCTGACCCGGCTGCTGGAGCGTTCGTTCCTCGCCTGGAACCCGGCCTATCGGAATATCTGAGGGGCATCGACCCGACGTGCCCCTGTCCTTCGATCAACCCTACGGACGACGTCCATGACCGCCTCCACCCTGCTTCGGGCGTCCGACGCCCCTCTCGCGCCGCCCCGCGAGGTGCCCGTCGCTCCCCCGCTCCGCCAGTCCACGCGTCCTGCGGCGACCGCAGGCACAGGGGTCGCCGTCACCCTGCGCGGCCTGGCGAAATCCTTCGACGGTCATCAGGTGATCGAGGGGCTCGACCTGCACATCCCGGCGGGCCAGTTCGTGGCCATCGTCGGCCGTTCGGGCTGCGGCAAGAGCACCTTGCTGCGCCTGATCCTAGGTCTCGAACAGCCGAGCGCGGGGCGGATCGACCTGGAGAACCCGGGTGCGCGCTCGGCTACCAAGCGCATCATGTTCCAGGAGCCGCGCCTGCTGCCCTGGGCCCGGGTCGCCGACAACGTCGCCGTGGGGCTCGGCGGGGCCGGGCGACGCCAGGAACGGCGCGAGCGAGCGGCGGCCGTGCTGGCCGAGGTCGGCCTCACCGACAAGGCCGGCAACTGGCCGGCCACCCTCTCCGGCGGCCAGCGCCAGCGCGTCGCCCTGGCGCGCGCCCTCGTCAGCCGGCCGGGCCTGCTCGCCCTCGACGAGCCTCTCGGTGCACTGGACGCCCTGACGCGCATCGACATGCAGGACATGATCGAGCGGATCTGGCGCAACCAGGGCTTCACCGCCATCCTCGTCACCCACGACGTCGCCGAGGCGGCAGCCATGGCCGACCGCATCCTCGTGGTGGAGGAGGGCCGCGTCGCCCTCGACCTGACCGTAGACGTGCCCCGCCCGCGCCGGCGCGGCGACCCCGAACTCGCGCGGCTGGAAGGCCGTATCCTCGACCATCTGCTGAAGGACCGTGCCCCGGTCTGATCCCCGGACGCGCGCGATCCCACCGGCACAACACCAGGAGCATCCCATGACCGCAGAGACCGACGTCCTCTGGTTCCTTCCCACCCATGGCGACGGCCGCTACCTCGGCGCGCAGGAAGGCGCCCGCGACGTGTCGCTGGCCTATCTCCGCCAGATCGCGCAGGCCGCGGACGAGCTCGGCTATTACGGCGTGCTGCTGCCCACCGGCCGCTCCTGCGAGGATTCCTGGGTCATCGCCTCGGCTCTCGCGGCGCTGACGAAGCGCCTGCGTTTCCTCGTGGCGGTGCGTCCCGGCCTGCAGGAGCCATCCATGGCCGCCCGCATGGCCGCGACCCTGGACCGGATCTCTGACGGGCGCCTCCTCATCAACGTCGTCACCGGCGGCGACCCGGTGGAACTGCGCGGCGACGGCGTCTTCCTCGACCATGACGAGCGCTACGTCGTCACCGACGAGTTCCTGCATGTCTGGCGCGGGCTGATGTCCGGCGAGACGGTGAATTACGAAGGCAAGCATCTCAAGGTGGAGGACGGCCGGCTCATCTTCCCGCCGGTCCAGAAACCCTATCCGCCGCTGTATTTCGGCGGCTCCTCGCCGGCCGGCATCGAAGTC
The DNA here is from genome assembly GCF_031843785.1 of Methylobacterium sp. WCS2018Hpa-22. Classification (NCBI taxonomy): domain Bacteria; kingdom Pseudomonadati; phylum Pseudomonadota; class Alphaproteobacteria; order Hyphomicrobiales; family Methylobacteriaceae; genus Methylobacterium; species Methylobacterium sp. WCS2018Hpa-22. The sequence goes on along the minus strand of NZ_JAVTJA010000010.1, from coordinate 14,989 downwards.
GCGGCCGAGCATTGCGAAGTCTACCTGACCTGGGGCGAGCCTCCGGCGGGCGTCGCCGAGAAGATCGCCAAGGCGAAGGAAGCCGCCGACCGCAAGGGCAAGACCTTCTCCTACGGCATCCGCCTCCACGTCATCGTCCGCGAGACCGAGGGCGAAGCCTGGGCGGCGGCCGAGAACCTGATCTCGCGCCTCGACGACGAGACCATCGCGCGGGCGCAGGCCACTCTCAAGCGCCAGGACTCCGTGGGCCAGAGCCGGATGATGGCGCTCCATGGCGGCGACCGCACAAAGCTCGAAGTCTCGCCCAACCTCTGGGCCGGCGTCGGCCTCGTGCGCGGCGGCGCCGGCACGGCGCTCGTCGGCTCGGCCGATCAGGTGGCGGACCGGATGAAGGAGTATATCGACCTCGGGATCGATCGCTTCATCCTCTCCGGCTACCCGCATCTGGAGGAGGCCTACCGCTTCGCCGAACTCGTTTTCCCGAAGCTGCCGCTTCGCGCCACCACCGGTGTTCCCCCGAGCAACGCCCGCAACAACGGCCCGTTCGGCGAAGTCATCGCCAACGACATCGTCCCCAGTCGCCGGATCGCGGCGCATTGAGGGAGAGCATCGCCTCTCCCCGCTCGCGGGGACAGGGCTGCGGCGACCCCGTCGTCGGCGCGGCGAGGCGGCAGCCGATGGTGAGGGGCTGACGCCGAAGGAGGTTCCTCCGGTGAGTCCCCCTCACCCTCGTTCCGGCTTCGCCTTCACTCACCGGATGCACGACAAGGTGCATCCGGTCCTCTTCCCGCCTGCGGGGAGAGGCGGGCCTCTCACCGGACATCTGTTCCAGAAGCTGTACGAGGACATTCCATGCCCCGTTCCACCGCGCGCACCCTCTCCCCGCCTCGGCAGACGACCCTCGCCTTCCTCACCGCCCTCGCATTCCTGATCCTCGGCACGCTGCTGGCGCGCGCCGAGGACAAGGTCATCCGCATCGGCTACCAGAAATACGGCACGCTGGTCCTGCTGAAGGGCAAGGGCCTGCTGGAGAAGAAGCTGGCGCCGCTCGGCTACCGGGTGAGCTGGGCCGAGTTCCCCTCGGGGCCGCCGCTGCTGGAGGCGCTGAATGCTGGCGCCATCGATCTCGGCTCGGCCGGGGAGGCGCCGCCGATCTTCGGGCAGGCCAACAACCCGGATTTCCTCTACGTCGCCCACGAGCCGGCGGCACCGCTCGGCGAGGCGATCCTCGTCGCCAAGGACAGCCCGATCAAGACCGTCGCCGATCTGCGCGGCAAGAAGATCGCCCTGAACAAGGGCTCGAACGTCCATTACTTCCTGGTCGAGGCCTTGGCGAAGGCCGGCGTGCCCTACGAGGCGGTGACGCCGGTCTTCCTGGCGCCCGGCGACGCGGTCGCGGCCTTCTCGCGCGGCGCCGTCGATGCCTGGGTGATCTGGGACCCCTTCCTCGCCTCGGGCGAGCGGGCCACCGGCGCGCGGACTCTCGTGAACGGCACCGACATCGTGCCGAACCGGCAGTTCTACCTGTCGACCCGCCCATTCTCCGACGCCAACAAGGAGGCGCTCGATACCACCCTCGCGGCGATCGGCGAGATCGACGCCTGGGCCAAGGACAATACCGACGCGGTGGCCGCCGAACTGGCCCCCGCCATCGGCATCCCGGCGCCGATCCTCACGATCGCCCTCAAGCGGCTGACCTACGGCGTGACCCCGCTGGACGCGGCCGTGATCGCCGACCAACAGAAGGTGGCCGATACGTTCCACCGCCTCGGTCTGCTGCCCAAGCCCATCACCGTCTCCGACGCCGTGCGGAAATCCGGTAGTTGATGGGGCTCTACCGCCCGGCCGGCGCCGGCATGAGCCGGCGAAGGATGAGGTGGGTCGTCCCGCACAGGACGAGGGGGATGACGACGAGAAGGCTCGCGAACCAGGCCCAGGCCGGCATCATCGTCTGGGCGACGGCGTCGCTCATGCCCCAGACGTAGTTGATGTTGACGGGCGTGAGCCCAGCATCGGGGCGCGGACCGGGCATCAGGAAGAAGCACACGAACAGCACCGCGACTGCGAGGCCGGACCATGCCGCCCAGGCACGCCGGTCATAGCCGAGGCGCCAGACCAGGTAGACGAGCAGGAACGGCAGCCAGCCGTGGAACAGCGAGAGCCCGCGCAGGAACAGCGGGTTCTCGGCCTTGAACATGTAGGCGGTCATGCCGGTGAGCGACACGCCGCCGAGTTCGGCGAGAAAATCCACCACCCAGAGCAACTGGGGTGCCAGGATGCCCACCGTCGGCATGGAGACCAGGAGCGGGCTCTCCCGCCAGATCCCCACCAGGGTGAGCAGCAGGGCGACGTCGCAGAAATAGAGGAAGTTGGTCGGCCCGTACCAGCTCCAGTAGACGGGCACGAGCACCGCCATGAAGGCCGTATAGGCGAGCTTGAGGGCTAGCGGCAGGCGTTGTGCGCTCGCCGGTTCGAGAGAGGCGGCAGCGTCGGCCAGGGTCGCTTCCGCGACCGCGAGGGGATCGGTCGCCGGGACCATGCTACCGCTCATGTCCAATCCTCATTCATGTCCGCCGCCCCTTCGTCCATCGAATCGATCGGCCGCTTCAAAGCTTGGCCCAGGCGGAGGACATATGAATTCGCGCGCCTTCGGCGTGACGCGTCGCACGCGAGGGGCGTCATTGCTGGGGGCCGGCTTCGCATGCTAGCCGCGATGAGCGTTCACGGCGGTCAGGCCGCGGCGCGGTCGCGTCCCGACGCCTTGGCCTCGTAGAGGGCCTCGTCGGCCCGCGCGATCGCCCGGATGAGCGACGTTTCCCCCGCCGCGACCATGCTCACCCCCATGCTGGCGGTCCAGGCCGGCAGGTCCGGCAGCGCCCGGAAGGCACGTCGTAGATCGTCCGCGAAGGCGAGGGCGGTCTCGCGGGCGGTGTCGGCGAGGACGACGATGAACTCGTCGCCACCCAGGCGCACGAAAAGGTCCCGGCCCGAAAGACGGCGCATGGCGCAGGTGGCCAGGGCGACCAGCACCGCGTCGCCCGCCGCATGGCCGTAACGGTCGTTGATGGACTTGAAGTGATCGACATCGATGGCGATCACCGCCGTATCCAGGGCGACGATAGCCGGCGAATCCGCCGTGAGGCCGGCGCGATTGAGGGCGCCCGTCAACGTATCATGCAGGGCGAGACGGCGAAGAACTGCTTGCGCCCGTTCGCCCGGCATCGAGATGAGGCCGAGATTGAGGATGGGGAGCAGGATCTGGTCCGCCAGCAGCGGAACGAGGGCTACGGCATAGGGAATCTCGCTGTGGTTCTTCAGGATGACCAGCGTGAGCAGATAGGCTGGGATGTATCCGAGGAGCGCCAGTCCGGCGATGCGGCGCCCTCCCATGACGTCGCCGCGCCGGCCGCTCACGAGAACCGAGCCGATCGCCAGCATGACGACCGCCAAACCCAGGATGCCGCCCATCTGCGCGGCCGTCCGGTCCAGCAGAAGGGCGGGGCCGAGATATCCGAGGCCGGGCAGCAGGATCAGGGGGATCGCCCAGGGGCGACGCTTTGGCAGGCCGTCGAACCGGTCCACACCGGTGAGGACCAGGAGAGAGGAAGCGCCGAGCAGCGCGTGCAGGACCGCGATCGCAACCGGATGATCGCCCACCACTCCGAAGCCGATCATGATCGCTGCGTAGAGTCCGGAACTTCCCGCCCAGTCGAGCAGGAAAGATTGTCCGGTCCGGTTACGCCACAACGTCAGATAGACCGTCATGAAAGCAACGCTTATCAGCGTGCTGCATAGACTAAGGGTCGGCACGTCGGGAATCGGAAACATGAAGGCGACTTCGTAGCGGCACGGACCGAAACTGTCTTAACGGCAAAGCCTTAAGAGCGCATCACCGAAGGATCCGGTCCAGCTGAATCCCGGCGACAACTGTCGCGAGGCCGGTGCGATGTGATAAATACCGGCGCTCTGCTCGTGGCGACTGGGCGAGGATAATCCATCGCCGGTGCACTAAGTCGTCGCGAAGTATCGTTGCTCGTCGAGCGCGTGTAAGCCTTTCGCGCGACTTTCAAGGTTGCACCACGACCCGCCGGGTCGGCGGTCACTCCAGCCTCACAACAACGCTGTCGCTGGCACCCGACGCGTCCATCACCGAGATCCTGGCGAAGCCCGCGCCGTCCGGTGACCATTCCGATTGGCGCCGGGCGCTCTCGGCGACGGGCAGGCTGTTGACCATCCAGGTGAGGGGCGGCACCCCGCCGAGCGCCTTGAGGGCGAGGCTCGGCGCAGGGCCGGGTTCGGCGAGGCCGAGATCGATGCGGGCGCCATCCGGCGGGTAGGCGATCTTGAGGGCCGAGCCCAGGGCCGCCGACAGGGTCTTGGGCACGTCCTTGCGGATGTGGCGCAGGGGCGGCGGCAGGCCGGCGGTGGTGGTCACCAGTGCGTCGCGGGGCATCGGCACGGAATCGGGCTCGCCGCCGAAGCGCGAGAACGCGTCGAACAGGATCGGCGCGGCCACCGCCCGCCCGACGAGACCCGGCACGGCGTTGCCGTCCGCCCGCCCGACCCAGACCGCAATGGTGACGCGCCGGTCGAACCCCACCGCCAGGGCATCGCGATAGCCGTAGGATGTGCCGGTCTTGAACGCGATCCGGTTGGGCAGCGCGTTCGCCGGCGGCGGCGCACCGCGCAGGGTATCGGCGACGTACCACGCCGCCACCGGTTCGGTGACGCGCAGCTCCGGCGGGGGCGATGCGGCCGGCCCGTCGAGGCGGCGGATCAGGTCGGGCACCGAGCCCCCACGGGCGAGGCCGGAGAACAGCCGCGCGAGGTCGGTGAGGGTGATGCCGAGGCCGCCCAGAGCCACCGGCAGGCCGGGTGCCGTGTCGCGCGGCAGGTCGATCCGCGCTCCCGCGCCGCGCAGACGGGCGATGAAGCGGGCGGCGCCCACCGCCTCCAGCAGGTCCACCGCCGGCACGTTCAGGGAAAGCTGGAGCGCGCGCCGCGCCGTGACGGTGCCCTGGTAGCTGAGATCGAAATTCTCCGGCGCGTAGGAGCCGGCAAAGCGCACCGGCCGGTCGTCGAGAAGGGTCTCGGGATGGGCGATGCCGTTCTCGAAGGCCAGCGCGTAGATGAACGGCTTCAGGGCCGAGCCGGGCGAGCGGATCGCCCCCGTCATGTCGATGGCACCGGAGCGGCTGGCGTCGAGATAGCCGGCGCTCCCCACCTGCGCGATCACCCCGCCGGTGCGGTTGTCGATGGCGAGGATCGCCGCCGAGATGCCCGGCCCCATGGCGGCGGCGCGCTCGGCCGCCAGCCGTTCGAGGCTCGCCTGCAATCGCCCGTCGAGAGAGAGGCGCTGGACCCGAGCAGCGGGATCGGCGGCCACGGCCGCCTCGGCCGCATGGGCCGCGAACATCGGGAAGGGCTTTCGCTGGTCCGGCACCGGTTCGGCCTTGGCGGCCTTCGCCTCGGCGGGCGTGATGATTCCGCGCGCGGCGGCGATGTCGAGCACCCTGTCGCGCGCCTGCCGGGCGCGGGCGGGGTAGCGATCCGGCCGGCGCGCCTCGGGCGCTTGCGGCAGGCCGACGAGGAGGGCGGATTCGGCGAAGGAAAGCCGGGCGGGCTCGCGCCCGAAATAGGCGAAGCTCGCCGCCCGCAAGCCCTCCACCGGGCCGCCATAGGGGGCGAGCGCGAGGTAGAGGTCGAGCACGCCGTCCTTCCCCAACCGGCGTTCCAGCTGGACCGCCCGCACCATCTGCCGAAGCTTTGCGCTAAGCGAGCGCTCGGGGCGCGGCTCCACGAGGCGAGCCACCTGCATCGACAGCGTGGAGCCCCCGGAAACGATTCTGCCGTGGCGGAGCCATTGCCAGGCGGCGCGCAGGGTCGCTGCGGGGTCGATGCCGGGATGGTCGGCAAAGCGCCGGTCCTCGTAGGCCTTCAGCATGGCGAGCATGCGCGGATCGACATCCGCCCCCGTCACCGGCAGCCGCCAGCGCCCGTCGGCGGTGGCGAAGGGGCGCAGGAGATGGCGGTCCCGGTCGAGGATGACGGTTGACCGGAGGCTCGCCTGGGTCAGGTCGAGGGGCGGGAGGGTCGCGACGAAGCGCCAGAGGGCGAGGGCGGGGAGGAGGATGAGGAGGGCGATCACGCCGCCGGAAACCCTCCCCCCCTTGCGGGGGAGGGTGCCTGCGGAGCAGGCGGGAGAGGGGGCGACCTCTCCGGACGTGGCGCTCCCCTCTCCCGACCCACTTCGTGGGCCACCCTCCCCCGCAAAGGGGGGAGGGGAGGGGATGTCGCGTTCCATGAGCCTACTTTGCGCTCACCTCGACCGAACCGAAGGCGGTGCGGCCGAAGCGTTCGGGGCGGTACATGTCCTCGATGGTGGCGCCGGGATGGACATAGGTGCCGGGTGAGACCGCCCGCACGGTGTAGGCCACGGTGAAGAAGGCGGATTGCTCGGGGCTGCGCTCGTAGGCCGCCACGAAACGATCGTCGCGGAACTCGGTGCTCACCGGCTGCACGTCCGACTTGGCGAAAGCGAGCCCCGCCAGGGCATCGGAATCGAGGAGCTTCGGATTGTCGATCTCCAGCCCGGCGGGCAGGCGGTCCACCAGCAGGAGGCGGCCGGCGCTGGCCTTGGCCTCGGCCACCTTAAGCACCACCACGAGGCGGTCGTTCTGGCGAACTCCTTGCGTGAGATCCACCACCGTGCCGTCGAGGCGATGATAGGTTCGCTCGATGGAGTAACCCCGTGATTCCGCCGGCTCCGGTGCGATGGGATTGCCCGACACGCTCACCACCGTCTGGGCGGCGCCCGTCCCGTCATTGGTGATGGTGACGGGCCTCGCCTCGAGGGCGGGGGCGCGGTAGAGCCGCGAGACCGGGCCCGATTGCCGCGTGCCGTCGACGCTGAAGCTCAACGCGTCCGCGTCCTTGGCGAGCCCCTCGGCGGCAAGCACCATCCAGGCATTCTCCTGGGTGCTGGTGAGGCGTCCGCTGGCCCGCTCCTGGGTGATGACCTGACCCAACGGCCGGATCGTCTCGCGGGCGAGGCCCGTCTCGGCGGCGAGAGCGAGAAGGCCGGCCCCGTCGCGCAGGCGCGAGCCGTAATCGGCGCGATAGGTCGAGGTGTCGCGCGCGGATCCGAGCGCGGTCACCGCCGACTCGAACGCCTTGGCCGCGCGGCCCCGGTCGCCGAGGAGGGCGAGAGCCGCCGCGATCTGGCCGCGTCCGAGGGGAGTCGCGAACTCACCGAGCTTGGTGTCGGCGAGGTAGCGCAGGTCGCCCATCACCGGCCGCCCGTTCCGGGCCAGCACATAGGCGGCGTAGGCGATGTCCATGCCGCCGTCGCGCACCTCCGTGGTGTTGGCCACCGTATTGCGCAGGCGGTCGAGGGCATTGGCGAAGGCGGTCTGCGGCACCGCGAATCCGCGTTCACGGGCGCGGGTCAGGAAGTCGGTGACGTAGGCGTTGAGCCAGACGTCGCTCGACCCCCCGACGCTCCACAGGCCGAAATCGCCCGAGGCGTCCTGGCGTGAGAGTACGCGGTCGATGGCCTCGCGCACCCGCTCGTCTACTTTGTCGTCGATGCCGAGCCTGTCGAGGGAGGCGAGCTTGTTGACGTAGAGGAGCGGCATCGCCCGGCTCACCGTCTGTTCCGAGCAGCCATAGGGATAGCGGTCCAGTGCCTGGAGCAGGGCGGGCACGTCGAGGGCGGCGAGCGAGGAGGCCGTCACCGAGACCGAGCCGGTGCCGGGGAGGATGTCGGCGAGGAGGTCGCCCGTCACCTGCATGGTGGCGCCGGGTTCGAGGGAACTCACCGAGCGGCGGACCAGGGCTCCGGTCCCGGGGCCGATATTCAGCGAGAAGCTCTGGCCGACGGTGCCGGTAATTCCGGGGCCGGAGAGGTTCACGTCGAGCCGCGACAGGCCGGGGCCGGCGGCGGTGATCGGGATCACCAGGGAGCCCTTGGCGCCGGCCTCCAGCTTCATGGTGCTGTGGACCGCGCCGGCCGAGACCAGGACCGGGCCGGTTAGGTCGAGATCCACGGTATAATCGCCGGCCTGTCCCTCGACATTGTCGATGGCAATGAAGAAGCGCGAGCGGTCGCCGACATTGAGGAAGCGCGGCAGGGTGCCGGTGAGCACGACGGGATCGCGGATGATCACGTCGGCCTGCGCGGAGCCGACCTTCGCCCTGCTCCAGGCGGTCACCATCACCCGGCCGGTGCCGTTGAAGGCGGGCAGGGGAAAGTCGACGCTGGCCCGGCCATCGGGGCCGACGCGGACCACACCGGAATAGAGCGCCAGCGGCGCCTGGGTCGGCGGAGAATCGGAGAGTTCCGCAGCACCGCCGTCACCGCCCGAGCGGATCGCGCCGAGCGTGCCCTGCATGCCGTCGATCAGGTATCCGTAGAGGTCGCGGATCTCCGGTCCCAGCGCCTTCTGGCCGAAGAAATAGCCGAAGGGATTGGGCGATTCGTAGCGGGTGAGGTTGAGGATGCCGACATCGACCAGGGCCACGCTGATCCGTGCTTCCTCGCCGGAGGAGAGACCAGCGAGCTGGATCGGCAGGGTCAGGGTTTCGCGGGGCCGCGTGGTCGCAGGCGCCCCTACGGTCACGGCGAGGCTGCGCTTGTCGGTATCCACCGAGAACCAGGCGAGGCCCAGTGCCCGGCCCGGCAGGCGCTTGGCCGCCTGGTCGAGGGGCCGGTAGGCGGTGGCGACGAGATAGGCGCCCGACCCCCATTCCGCCTTCACGGGAATATCCACGGTGGTCCCGCTGTCCGACACCGTGACGTCGAGGATGTCGTGGACCTTGTCGCTCACCACGGCGAGGGTGGCCGTGCCCTTGAAGCGCGGCTGGAGGCGCGCCCGCAGGGTCTCGCCAGCGGCATAGCTCGGCTTGTCGAGCTTGAGGTCGAGGAGATCGGGCACGTCCGCGGTCTCGGATCCGCCCCAGCCCACGGTGAAGGTGACGCTGACCGTGGCCTCGGGCCGGCCGGTGGCCAGGGCTTCGAGGCGGTAGGTACCGAAGCTGACCGTGGAACTGACCCGGCCCGGCGCGTCTGCGGCGAGGTCGAGCCGTCCATCGGCGATGCGCCGCGTCGAGGTGACCGGCTCGAACGACCAGCGCCCGCCTTCGCGGTACCATTGGTAGTTCCGGTCCACCTTGGACAGGGTCCAGGCGACGCCGTTCTGTGGGATCTTCCGTCCGTCGGGACTCGCCATGACCACGTCGAACGTGGCGACACCGCCTTCCGCGAGGTCGCCAGAAAAATTCTTGCGGATGGCAAGGACGGGGCCGGAAGGCAAGATCGGCAAGGTGAGGCTGCGGCTCAGCGCCCGTCCGCCCGGCTCGCCGACCTGCAGCGTGATCTTCGCCTCGGTGGGGCGCGGAGCGCTGAGTGCCTGGACCGGCACCGTCACGGTCGCCGATCCCTTGGCGTCGGTGGTGGCCTTGGCCTCGATCTCGGCCGAGGTCGCCTCCACCTTCTCGTCATCGAGGCCGATGGAGAACCCGTCGAGCCCCTTGATCCCGCTCGTCGCGGCGGCCTGGACCAGGACCGTGCCCGACACGTCGAGGCCCGAGCCCGGCGCGCCGTAGAGGTAGCGCGCGGCGACGTCGATGGTCGCCGGCTCGCCCTTCGTCAGGGTCGGGCTCTTCGGGGTGAGGGTGACCTCCAGGCGCTCGGGCACGTAATCCTCGACGAGGAACGTGGCCTCGCCGACAGGTGGCGCCTTCGCATCGGTATAGGCGGCGATCCGCCAGGTGCCGTGCATCGCGCCCGGCATCAGGGCGAGGGGCAGGGCACGGCCGCCGAGGCCGGCATCGGCGACCTGGACGCGGCGATACTCGACCCCGTCCGGACGCTTCACCACCAGGGTGAGGGGAAGGTTCGGCACGGCGATGCCGGCGGCGTCACGCAGCAAGGCCGTAACCTGAACGGTCTCGCCGGAGCGATAGACACCGCGCTCGGGGAAGACATAGGCCTCCACCGCGCCCGGCTGCGGACGGCCCTTCACGCCCCGGTCGGTGAGATCGAAGGCGCTCTGAGAGAAGTCGAGGAAGCCGTAATCGTCGCCGAGCTGGGCGACGACGAGGCCGGGCGCGATCCCGCCCTCGCCGCGTGCGAGGCCCGGATCGAAGGCGACGTGGCCCTGGCCGTCGGTCTTCTTCGTCGCCAGCACCTCGTTGTTGCGGGCCACCAGACGGATTTCGGCGCCGGGAACCGTCTTCGCGTTGGCAAGCGAGCGGGCGAAGACGTGGATGCCGTCGCGGCCCTTGAAGGCGGTGAGGCCGAGATCCGAGACAACGAACCATTGCGTGGCCTGGGCCTCGTAGCCGCCATCCTCGTCCGTGGAGGCGGCGACGCCGCTGGCCTGGGCCAGCATGATGTAGATGCCGGGCTCCAGCTTGCCGACCGCCTGCAGCACCGGAAAGGCAGTGATGGCCTCGTGGTTCAGTTCGGCCTTGGCCGTATCGAGCGTGCCCTTCCAGACGCGGCTGCCCTTCTGATCGGCGATGGTCTTCGCGGTCATGCCGCTGAGCTGACCGAGGAACTCCTCCGAGCGCAGGGACGGCAGCAGGCCACGGTCGCCGACGCGCAGCACCTCCACGTCGATCTTCGGCGCGTTGACCGAGACCAGCGGCACGCCGGCCTGTCCGGTGCGCGGCAGGACGTAGTTGCGCCCGGTGAAACGCACCTGGGGCGAACGGTCCCGCACGTAGACTTCGTAATCGGCCGATTTCAGCAGGGCCTCGCCCACGGAGGACGGGATGCCCGAGCGCAGCATGAAGGCGTAGCGCTCGCCATGCTTCAGCCCGTCGACGCAGATCTGCTGGCCATTGCCGGTGACGGCGGCGTTGGCGGCGCCCGAGACGGCGACGAAGGGTGTGAAATCGGTCTTCGGGGCCAGGCTTTCGGAGAACTGGAAGCAGACGCGCGGGGCGGCGGCGTCGGAATCAACCTTGTAGTCGAGGATGCGGAAGCCGTGCTCAGCGCGCAGACCCTCATAGGTTTCGCGCACCGTGGCATCGTCGGCGAGCGCGAGGCTGGCGCGGTAGGCCTCGAGCGAGGGCCGCCATTCGGATTCATCGGCATAGACCTCGCCCAATGTCGCCAGGGCCTCGGCCTCGGCGGTGGCACCGCGTGCCTTCAAGTAAGCCTGATAGGCGGCTGCCCGAGCCTGGCCGCGGAGGCGCTGGCGGAAGGAGTAGTCCCCGGTCTGGTCGTCATTGCCCACCGTGCTCGCAGCGCGGGCATAGGCGATCCAGTTCTGCGGGTCGCCCGCATCGGCGGCAATGGCCCCGGCGAGGGGCTTGAGGGCATCGGCCGGCTTCTCGGCCTCCACCAGGGCCTCACCCTCGGCGCGCAGCTTGGCCGCCGGTTTGGCGGGACCGGGGGCGGCCTCCGACCGCAACGTCGCCTCGAGACGGAAACCGTCACTGGCCAGCGCGTCACGCTGAAAAGCCTTGGGTAATGGCGCTGGTTTCGGGGGTGCGATCCGCGCCACCGGACGGTCGGGCGCCTGGGCGAGAACCGGCATCGCGACCAGACCGCCGAGCGCCAGAGCACTGGCGAGAACGCTTCTGGCAAAGACGGTTATGGAAAAATGGGCGGTCGCGCGCCCGAGCCTGGTTGATCCCGACATCGCCCACCTCGTCTTCGGCGGCATCCGATCCCCCCTCGGTGCCGCGCCGGACCCTAGCACCTCGCGCGCGCGCCGCAATGACGCGCTCGCTCTGACGATCGGCTGGAAATCCGGCGATCCCTCTGTCACACCTTCGCAAACGGCATCGGCAAAAGGCCATCGGAGAGCGTGGACCATGACGCAGCGCGCGCGATTCGCAGGGGTTGCGGCGGCTCTGGCCCTCCTCGTCCTGCCGGTTCAGGCTCAAGGCCCCGCCCAGGCGCCTGCCCGTGCGGCACCGGCGGCCGACCCCGCCTTCGAAGCGGCGAAGGCGGCCTTCGAGCCCCTGCCGGAGCCGGACAGGAAGGGCCTGCAGGACGCCCTGGTCTGGACCGGCGACTACAACAGCGTCATCACCGGCACGTTTGGGCGCCGCACCTATGACGCCCTGCTCTCCTACCAGAAGCGTGCCGGCAACCCGGCGCCCGGCTTCCCGGACGCGAGGATGCGGGCGGCGATCCTCGCAGCCGGCGAGATGGCTCGGAAGGCGGCGCGCTTCACCGTGAAGCCCGATCCGGCGAGCGGCGTCATGATCGGCGTGCCTGAGCGGCTGCTCGCCAAGCGCAGCCCTCAGGCCGGCGGAACCCGCTGGCAAAGCGGGGATGGCCGCGTCACCCTCGACACCAAATCCTTCGCCCCGGAGGAGACCAGTCTCGATGCCCTATTCGCCCGCATCACCGCGCCGGGCTCCGACCGCAAGGTCACCTACAAGATCAAGCGGCCGGATTTCCTTGTGGTCACCGGCGAGACGGCGACGGGCAAATCCTACATCCGCTATGCCGCCGCTCCGGGGGGAGTTCGCGGCTTCACCATCGGCTACGACAAGGCCCTCGGGCCGGATCTGGACCGTCTGGTCATCGCCATCGCCAACAGTTTCGTGCCGTTCCCGGAGACGGCCGATGCGGCTCCTGCCCAGGTAGCGGCCAAGCCTGGTGGGACACTCGACAGGTCTACGCCGGCTCCGGCGGTGAAAGCCCTGCCGCCTCTGGTCCGCGCCGCTGTGACGACAGGGATCGGCCTCGTCGTCGCCCAGGGGCGTGTCCTGACAAGCTCCTCGGTCCTGGATACCTGTGCGGCACCACGGATCGCCGGCGCGGCAGCACGTATCGTCAAGGTGGATGCAGGCCGCGGTCTGGCACTTCTCGAAGGGACCGGCGCGAAGGGCCGCGTTGCCACCCTGGCCTCGAAAGGGAGCGCGTTGACGCCGGGCGACGCGCTCGTGGTCCTGGGGGCCGATGGGGGAGGGGGGATCGCCGTCTCGTCGGGCCAAGCTGGCGGGGATCGGCTCTCCGCGCCGCTACAGCCCGGATCGTCGGGGGCCATCGTGCTCGACCGGGACGGAGCCCTGGCGGGTCTCGTCGCCCGCTATCCGTCGTCGCCCCGTCTCGTCGCCGGTGTGGCGCCGCCAATGAGCTACCCGATGGTCGATGGCCGCGTGGCCTTCGCGTTCCTGGCCGACAACGGCATCTCGCCGGGGGCGGCCAGCGGCGGATCGGGTTCCACCCTCGGCGCGGTCGCCTCCAGGGTGGCTGACTCGGTGGTCGGCCTCACCTGTCCGTAGGGATCGCGCTGTCCCGGATGCATGGCCGGCGGAGCGCCGGAACGCCCCGCCGGTCCGGTCGTGCGGTCAGAGGCGTCCCGTGACCAGAAGCACGATCAGGATGATGATGAGGATACCGCCCAGACCGAAGCTCTGCCCGCGATAAGCGCCGCCACCGAGGAAGTTGCCGCCGCCGAGGACGGCGAGGATCAGAATGATGAGCAGGATGGTGGTCAGGGTCATGGGAAAGAAACTCCGGTCACGCCCAACCAACATTGCTTGAGCTTGACCGGTGCAACGTCCATCCGCCGATTCCGTTCAACGCTACCGCGTCACGATGATGCAGATTGATGACGGTGTTGCAGGAAAGTCGATTTCAGCCCCAGCAGCACGGTCGGACGGTCACGAGACGCACCCGTCACCGTCCGGTATCAGGCCCGCCAGTCGAGGAGATCGCCCGCCGTTTCCGTGAGCCAGGCCGGCACCGGTAACCCGCGCTCGGTGAGGAAAGCCGGGTTGAACAGCTTCGATGCGTAGCGCGCCGCCCCGTCGCAGAGAATGGTCGCGATGGTGTGGCCGGGGCCGAGAACCCGCGCGAGCCGGATCGCGCCGGCGACGTTGATCCCCGATGAGCCGCCCAGGCTGAGCCCTTCCTCGCGCATCAGCCCGAACACGATGTCCAGCGCTTCCGTGTCGGGGATGCGGAAGGAATGGTCCGGCCGGAACCCTTCGAGATTGGCGGTCACCCGGCCCTGGCCGATCCCTTCGGTGATCGAGGAGCCTTCGGCCTTCAGCGTGCCGGTGGTGTAATAGGCATGTAGCGCCGATCCCTCTGGATCGGCGAGCGCGACGGTGATTCCGGGCTTGAGCGCCCGCAAGGCCTGGGCGGTGCCGGCGAGGGTGCCCCCCGTTCCGGCGGCGCAGACGAAACCGTCGATCCGCCCCTCCGTCGCGGCGAAGAGCTCGGGGCCGGTCGTGTCCACATGCGCCTGGCGGTTGGCGACGTTGTCAAACTGGTTGGCGAAGAAGACGCCGGCCGGTTCGGTCGCAGCGAGGCGCTCGGCGAGCCGCCGCGCCACATGCACGTAATTGTCCGGGTTGGAGAACGGCACGGCCGGGACCTCGACGAGGCGGGCGCCGGCGAGGCGCAGCGTCTCCTTCTTCTCGGCCGATTGCGTTTCCGGGATGACGATGACCGTGCGGTAGCCGCGGACCGAGGCGACCAGGGCGAGCCCGATGCCGGTATTGCCCGCCGTCCCCTCGACGATGGTGCCGCCAGGCCGGATCGACCCGCGCCGCTCCGCATCCGCGACGATGGACAGGGCCGCCCGGTCCTTCACCGACAGTCCGGGATTGAGGAACTCGGCCTTGCCGAGGATGGTGCAGCCGGTGAGGTCCGACGCCCTGCGCAGGTGGATCAGCGGCGTTCCGCCGATGGCGGCGAGGACATCGCCGGAGAGGGAAGGGGTGCGCGTGGTCATGACGGGTCGGGCGTCTCCTGCGATGTGAGGAGCAACGAGCATGACCGACACGGCGTCCCGCGACCACCCACGATCACGCGGATCGCAGAAAGGTACGCCTATCGGTCGAGAAGGGGTTGCCAAGCTGAAAAGGAGATTCTAGACACCCCCACCGACGGCGGAGCGCACAACTCTCCCCCGGTCAGGTCGGCGCCCGTAGCTCAGCTGGATAGAGCACCAGACTACGAATCTGGGGGTCAGAGGTTCGAATCCTTTCGGGCGCGCCAATTCTCCTT